>NZ_JBSFNQ010000025.1:0-90152 GCF_053981115.1 Streptomyces sp. NPDC003691
CCAGTCGCCGGGCATCGCGATCCCGACATGCCCGGCGCTCCACTGCCCCGGCGCGGACTTCTCCAGGGTGACCGGCAGCGGGCCGATCTGCTGGTGAAGGAGTCGCCGCAGGCGCAGGAGCCCGTGGCGTTCGGGTTGTCGATCGTGAAGCCCTGCTTCTCGATGGTGTCCACGAAGTCGATCGAAGCACCGCCCAGGTAGGGAGCGCTCATCCGGTCGGTGACGACCTTGACGCCGTCGAAGTCCTTCACGACATCGCCGTCGAGGGAGCGCTCGTCGAAGAAGAGCTGGTAACGGAGGCCGGAGCAGCCGCCGGGCTGGACGGCGACGCGCAGCGCCAGATCGTCGCGGCCCTCCTGGTCGAGCAGGGCCTTCACCTTGGCCGCGGCGGCGTCGGACAGGAGGATGCCGTCGCTCACGGTCTGGGTCTCGTCCGATACGGACATCTGCTTCATCACTCCCGGAATGGGCTCTCCCCGCCGGAGGCAGGGGGAGGTACGGAGACTGCTTGCCGACATTGCAACCGGGGCGGCCGCGGATTCATTCCGGGCCGGGGGCGCGTCGTTCCCCTTCATGCTCGCACATCGCCCCGGCGGCACCGGGCGGCCGCCGGGGCCGTGCGGTGGCGGGCGGTGGCGGATCGGGAGGTGCGTCACATTGACGCTATCGAGATCGTCAAAGTGACACGAAGTGGTTATCATAGATAACGTCAAACAGACGAAAAGGCTGATCGCAGAGAGAAAGGTGTGTGGGACGTGACCACCACCCCAACTGGTACGGAGCCGCGGAACGCCGCGCTCGACGTGGCACCGACGCCGCTCGCGCTGCTGCTGCTCGGCCGGGAGGCCGATCCGAGGAGCGAGCGCGGCGTCGAATGCCCCGGCGATCTGCCCTCCCCTTCGGATCCGGATCTGGTGGAGCGGGCCCGGGCGGCGAAGGAGAAGCTCGGCGACCGGGTCTTCGTGCTGGGCCACCACTACCAGCGCGACGAGGTCATCCAGTTCGCCGATGTCACCGGTGACTCCTTCAAGCTGGCGCGGGACGCCGCGGCCCGCCCGGAGGCCGAGTACATCGTCTTCTGCGGTGTCCACTTCATGGCCGAGTCGGCGGACATCCTCACCTCCGACGACCAGAAGGTGGTCCTGCCGGATCTGGCCGCCGGCTGCTCCATGGCCGATATGGCCACGGCGGAGCAGGTCGCCGAGTGCTGGGACGTGCTGACCGAGGCCGGGATAGCCGGGCAGGTCGTCCCGGTGTCGTATATGAACTCGTCGGCGGACATCAAGGCGTTCACCGGACGGCACGGGGGCACGATCTGCACCTCGTCCAATGCCCGGCGGGCCCTGGAGTGGGCGTTCGAGCAGGGCGAGAAGGTGCTGTTCCTGCCCGACCAGCATCTGGGCCGGAACACCGCCGTACGCGATATGGGCATGTCCCTCGACGACTGCGTGGTCTACAACCCGCACAAGCCGAACGGCGGGCTCACCGCCGAGGAGCTGCGCGCGGCGAAGATGATCCTGTGGCGCGGGCACTGCTCGGTCCACGGACGGTTCTCGCTGGACTCCGTGGACGACGTCCGGGCCCGGATCCCCGGTGTGAATGTGCTGGTGCACCCCGAGTGCAAGCACGAGGTGGTCGCCGCGGCGGACTACGTCGGCTCGACGGAGTACATCATCAAGACGCTGGACGCGGCGCCGGCCGGGTCCAAGTGGGCGATCGGCACCGAGCTGAACCTGGTGCGCCGGGTGGCGAACGCGCACCCCGACAAGGAGGTCGTCTTCCTCGACCGCACGGTCTGCTTCTGCTCGACGATGAACCGGATCGACCTGCCGCATCTCGTGTGGACGCTGGAGTCGCTGGCGGAGGGCACGCTGGTGAACCGGATCCGGGTCGACGAGGAGACGGAGCACTACGCGAAGCTGGCGCTGGAGCGGATGCTCGCGCTCCCCTAGTTCTGCCCGGCCTGCGGCTGACCCGGGTCCGCGCGGACCCGGGTCAGCCGCAGATCCAGTCGGTGAGCTGTTCCGGGCGGGCGAGGGCGATCAGATGTCCGCCCGGCAGCGGCTCGACCGGGACGCCCAGCCGCTCCGCCACCACCTTCCGCTGGAACTCCAGCGGGAAGAATCGGTCGTCGCGCCCCTGGAGAAAGCGGGTCGGCACGTCCGGCCAGGCGTCCAGCGGCCAGGGGTCGGCGAAGAGGGCCTCGGAGGGGCCACCGGGCGGTCCGATCGCCAGCGCCTCGTCGGCGATCTCCGGCGGTACGTCGTGGAAGAAGTCGACCAGCGGATCGAAGGGCGCGTCCGGATCCCGGCCGTCCCGCAGAGCCGCGGCCCGGCGGGCCTCCGGATGCCCGGTTCCGGCCCACCACTCCCCCGCGCTCTCCCCGGCGGCCGGGACCATCGCGTTGACCAGGATCAGCTTCTCGACGGAGGTCCGTTCGCAGAGCAGCGGGGCGATGAACCCGGCGAGCGACTGGGCCACCACCACCAGCCGGCCCGGGGCGGCGTCGAGCTGCTCGATCACCGCGTCCGTATACTCGGCGAGCCCCGCGGTCCTGCTCTCGGGCAGATCGACGGCGATGGCCTCATGCCCGCGGGAGCGCAGCTCCGGTACGACGCGGTGCCAGTACCAGGCGCGGCCGTCGGCGCCGGGAATGAGTACGTACTCCGTCATTCCCACATCGTGCCGCACCCATGAGTGATTTGTACGCTTTAGCGGCATTTGGCCTGCCGTGGTGCGGGAATGATCCCCGCCCGGGCCCTGCCCCGCCCGTACGGGCGGCGAACGGCCGGGGCCCGCTCGCGGTGCGCGAGCGGGCCCCGGGGGCGTCCGGCGGGGATCCCGCCGGACGGGCCCGTCCGGCAGGTACGGCCTACGCCTTCTGAAGGGTCAGCGCCTCGTCCGCCTGGTCCGGCGGCGGGGTGCCGCCGTCCTTGGCGGCCCGCTTCGCGGCCTTCTTCGCCGCACGGCGCTCCTTGCGCAGTTCGACCATGGTGTAGAGCGTGGGCACCAGCACCAGGGTCAGCAGGGTGGAGGAGATCAGCCCGCCGATCACCACGACCGCCAGCGGCTTGGCGATGAAGCCGCCCTCGCCGGTGATCCCGAGGGCCATCGGCAGCAGGGCGAAGATCGTCGCCAGGGCGGTCATCAGGATCGGGCGGAGCCGGTGCCGGCCGCCCTCGACGACGGACTCGACGACTCCGAGACCCTGCCGCCGGTACTGGTTGATCAGGTCGATCAGCACGATCGCGTTGGTGACGACGATACCGATCAGCATCAGCATGCCGATCAGCGCCGGTACGCCCATCGGGGTGCCGGTGATCAGCAGCAGTCCGATCGCGCCGGTCGCCGCGAACGGGATGGAGACCAGCAGGATCAGCGGCTGGACCAGCGAACGGAACGTCGCGACCAGCAGCATGAAGACGATCGCGACGGCCGCCAGCATGGCCAGTCCGAGGGAGGCGAAGGCCTCGTCCTGGTCCTCGGAGACACCGCCGATGGAGACGCTGGCGCCCTCGGGCAGATCCAGCCCCTTGATCTTGGACTGGAGGGCGGAGCCGACCGCTCCGGTGTTGTCACCGGTCGGCTTGGCACTGATCGTGGCGGCCCGGGCGCCGTCGATCCGGGTCATCGACACCGGCGCGGGGGCCAGCTTCACCTCCGCGATCTGCCCCAGCTTCACCGCGCCGAGCGGCAGCTCCCGCAGTTCGGCCATGGTCGTCGCGGGCTTCGCCGAGGTGATCACGACATCGCGCTCGGTGTCGTCGAGAACCGCCTTGGCCGCCGGGGTGCCCCGGACGGCCTGGAGCACCGCCCCGCCGAGAGTGGCGTCGTTGAAGCCGGCCGCGGCCGCCTCGGGCTTGGCCGAGACCGAGATCCGGGGGATGGACTGGGCCAGGTCGCTCTGGACGTCGGTGACGTCCTTCAGCCCGGCGACCTCCTTGCGCACCAGCTCGGACGCGGTCTTCAGGGTCGCGGCGTCGGCGGCCTTGACCACGACGCTCAGGTCCTGGCTGCCGAAGCCGTCACCGGCCGAGATGGTGGTGTCGCCGATGCCGTCGAGCTTCGCCAGCTCGTCGTCGATCCGGTCCCGGACCTTCTCGTAGTCGGCGGCGTCCTTCAGGGTCATCTGGTACGTGGCCTGGTTGGCGCCCGTACTGCCGCCGAAGGCCGCCATCCAGCCGGTGGAGCCCACGGTGACCTGGTAGTTCTCCAGCTCGTCGATACCGGAGAGGACCTTCTCGACCTTCTTGGCCGCACCGTCCGCGGCCTCCAGGCTGGTCCCGGCGGGCAGCTCCTGGCGGAGCGACATGACCTCCTGCTCGCCCTGGTCGAAGAAGTTGGTCTTCAGCAGCCAGGCCATGCCGAAGGTACCGGCGAGGATCACGAAGGCCAGCACCACACTGGTGATCCGGCGGCGGGTGGCGAAGCGCAGGACCGGGAGGTACGAGCGCTGGAGCCGGCTGCGCTCCTCCTTCTCCTCGGCGATCCGCCGGGCCTCGTCCGGGTCGAGGTCCCGGACGGCCTTGGGGGCGCGCAGGAACCAGTACGACAGCACCGGGACGACGGTGAGGGAGACCAGCAGCGAGGCGAGCAGGGCCGCGGTGATGGTCAGCGAGAAGGAACCGAACAGCTCGCCGATCATGCCGCCGGTGAGACCGATGGGGAGGAAGACGGCGACCGTGGTCAGGGTGGAGGAGGTGACCGCGCCGGCGACCTCCTTCACCGCGTTGATGATCGCGCTCTCCCGCTCCTCGCCGTAGCCGAGATGGCGCTTGATGTTCTCCAGCACCACGATCGAGTCGTCGACGACCCGGCCGATGGCGATGGTCAGCGCGCCGAGGGTGAGCATGTTCAGGGAGAGGTCACGGGTCCACAGGACGATCAGCGCGAGCACCACGGAGAGCGGGATGGAGACCGCGGTGACCAGGGTGGAGCGCAGGGACGCCAGGAAGACCAGGATCACGATCACGGCGAAGACCAGGCCGAGCGCGCCCTCCGTGGTCAGTCCGGAGATCGCCTTGGAGACCGCCGGGCCCTGGTCGGAGACGACCGTGACCTCGGATCCGGCGCCGAGGTCACGGCGCAGCTCGGGCAGCTTGTCCTTGACGGCGTCGGAGATGGCGACGGCGCTGCCGTCGTTGTCCATGGTGGCGAAGACCGCGAGGCTGGGCTTGCCGTTGGTACGGGTGAGGGAGACCGCGGCGGCCGGGGTCTGCTGCACCACCGCGATATCGCCGAGGCGGACCGGCGCGCCCGCGGCGCGGGGGATCCGCAGCTCCTGGATCTGCTTGAGGTCGGTGAAGCCGGTGCCGACCTGGATGGTCCGGCTCTTGCCGTCCTCGCTGAAGGAGCCGGCCGGCATGCTGCTGCCGCCCGCCCTGAGGGCCTCGGCGAGCACCGCGGTGGTCAGGCCCGCCCCGGCCAGCTTCGCCTGGTCGGGGGTGACGGAGACCTGGAGGTCGCGTACGCCGTCGATGGTGATCTGGCCGACCCCGTCGATGTCCTCCAGGGCCGGGACGACGACCGTCTCCAGCTGGTCGGCGAGCGCCTGCTCGTCCTTGGTGGTGGAGGTGACGGCGAGGACGACGGCCGGAATGTCGTCGGTGGAACCGGCGATGACCTCCGGGTCGACATTCTGGGGCAGCTGGGCCCTGGCCCGGTTCACGGCCTGCTGGACATCGGCGACGAGCTGCTTGGCGCCCTCGCCGTACTCGAAGCTGGCCATGATCACGGCGTTGCCCTCGCTCGCCGTGGAGGTGATGCCCTTGATGCCGTCGACCGCCTCGATGGAGTTCTCCAGCGGTTCGACGACCTGCTTCTCGACCATATCGGGCGAGGCGCCTTCGTAGGGCGCGAGAACCGACACCACGGGCAGTTCTATCGAGGGCAGCAACTGCTGCTTGATCTGGGGTATCGCGATCGCCCCGAAGACGAGTGCGATGATGGACATCAGCCCGACCAGGGCACGCTGTTTCAGGCTGAAGCTGGACAGCCAGGACATAACCGGTTCGACTCTCCTTCGGGGCAGATGTCCCGGGAGACTCCCGGGGACGGCCGGGGCACAACGGCCCGCTTATACGATCAGCCACCCGGAGGGCGGACCCGTCGCCCCCAGGTCCCGTTCTTTATGCCGCGCATACCGCAGGTGGAGTATGCGCCCGCGGTATCAGTCCACCCTTGGACGGACCAGCCCCGACTCGTAGGCGATGACGACGAGTTGGGCCCGGTCCCGGGCGCCGAGTTTGGCCATGGCGCGATTCACATGGGTCTTCACGGTCAGCGGGCTGACCGCGAGCCGTTCGGCGATCTCGTCGTTGGAGTGGCCGCCCGCGACCAGGACCAGCACCTCGCGCTCCCGTCCGGTGAGTGCCTCCAGACGCTCCGAGTACGGCTCGGCCGTCTCCTCGTCCGGGCCGCCCTGGGCCAGGAACTTGGCGATCAGCCCCTTGGTGGCGGCCGGTGAGAGCAGCGCCTCGCCCGCCGCGGCGATCCGGATGGCGTTCAGGAGCTCATCGGGTTCGGCCCCCTTGCCCAGGAAGCCGGAGGCCCCGGCGCGCAGCGACTGCACCACGTACTCGTCGACCTCGAAGGTGGTCAGCATGACCACCCGTACGCCGTCCAGTCCGGGGTCGGAGCTGATCGTGCGGGTGGCGGCCAGTCCGTCGGTGCCGGGCATCCGGATGTCCATCAGGACGACGTCGGGCTGTTCGGCGCGGGCGAGTTCGACGGCTTCGGCGCCGTCCGCGGCCTCCCCCACCACGGTCATGTCCGGTTCGGAGTCCACCAGGACCCGGAACGCGCTGCGCAGCAGTGTCTGGTCGTCGACCAGCAGGACCCTGATCGTCATACGTCCTCCCCCGAACGTGCGGTGAGAGGCAGTATCGCCTGGACCCGGAAGCCGCCTCCGTAGCGGGGTCCGGTGGTCAGCCGGCCGCCGAGCGCGGAGACCCGTTCCCGCATGCCGAGCAGGCCGTGGCCGGTGCCGCCGATCTCGTGCGGCGGGCCGCCCGCGGCGGGGACGGCGTCGGGGGCCGGGCCGCCGGGGGCCCGGGCGGCGTCCCCGGGGCCGGTCCGGGGCTCGCCTCCGGCGGCGGCGTACGGCGGCCGGCCGGAGATGCTGTTGTCGAGGACCGTGACCTCCAGGGTCGAGCCCACCCGGATCACGCTGACCTCGGCCCTGGCGTCGGGGCCCGCGTGCTTGCGGACATTGGTCAGGGCCTCCTGGATGATCCGGTACGCGGCGAGGTCGACCGCCGCGGAACGGCGGGTGCCCTCGTCGGCGCGGGCCACCTCCACCGGGAGCCCGGCCTGCCGGAAGGTGGTGACCAGTTCGTCGAGGACGTCGAGCCCGGGGGCCGGTTCGGTGGGGGCCTCGGGGTCGCCGGACTGCCGCAGCAGTCCCACGGTGGCCCGCAGTTCGTTCAGCGCGGAGCGGCTGGCCTCCCGGACATGGGCCAGCGCCTCCTTGGCCTGGTCGGGGCGGCGGTCCATGACATGGGCCGCCACCCCGGCCTGCACATTGACCAGGGCGATGTGGTGGGCGACGACGTCGTGCAGATCGCGGGCGATCCGCAGCCGCTCCTCGGCGACCCGGCGGCGGGCCTCCTCCTCCCGGGTCCGTTCGGCCCGTTCGGCCCGTTCCTTGATGGCCTCCACGACATCGCGGCGGCTGCGCACCGCGTCGCCCGCGGCGGCGGCCATTCCGGTCCAGGCGAAGATGCCGAGGTTCTCCTGGGTGTACCAGGGGGTGCTGCCGAAGAACATGGCCGTCCCGGTGAGGGTGGTCATCGTCAGCAGACCGGCTCGCCAGGTGGTGGCGCGGCCGGTGCGGGAGGCCACGGTGAACAGGGCCATGACGGCGGCCATGGCGACCGGGGCGGGCCGGTTGCCGTAGACGAGTTCCACGGCGGTCAGCACGCCGGTGAAGGCCAGGACCGCCATCGGGTTGCGGCGGCGGTGCACCAGTGCGGCGGCGGCCAGGGTCATCAGGGCCAGGCTGCGCTCGTCGGGGGTGCGGACCCGGAACCGGGGGCCGTGCTCCCCGTACCCGTAGGGCTCGGCGAACGAGCCCACCACCATGCAGAGGAAAACGATGGCGGCGAGGGCTCCGTCGAGCGCCATGGGGTGCTCGCGCAGCCAGCACCGGGAGCGGTCGAAACCGTCGGCGAGGGTCGTCACGTCAAGCAACGGTACGGCGTGCCGCCGCCCGGAAGCCCCCAACGGGCGCGGTACGGGCGCGATCCGGGCACCATGCGCCACGCCCACCGGCGGTGGCCGGTGGGCGTGGCGGGTGTCGGAGTGCGTGCCGGAGGCGCGGGACGGGCCCGCTCGCTCCGCCGGGGCGGGCCCGGCCGGAGCGTCAGCCGGGGATGAAGCCCCAGTCGCCGAACATCCCGCGGACCTCCTCCAGGGTGGCCCCGGGGGCGGGCAGGATCAGCTCGGAGGGTTCCAGGGATTCGTCCGGGAGGGGTTCCCCCAGCTCCCGGACCCGGGTGAGCAGGGCGGTGAAGGTGCGGCGGAAGCCGTCCTCGTCGCCCCGCTCCAGCTCGGCGAGCAGTTCGTCGTCGAGCTTGTTGAGTTCGGCGAAGTGGCTGTCCGCCAGCCTCATCTGGCCCTCCCCCATGATCCGTACCACGATCATGACGAGCCCCTCGCTCAGTGCTTGTTGAAGTCCGGCCGGCCCTGGTTGTCCTGGGTGCCGCCCTCGATGGCCTGCTGGGGGGTGCCGGTGCTGCCGCCCGCCAGTTCGGCCTTCATCCGCTGGAGCTCCAGCTCGACGTCGGTGCCGCCGGAGATCCGGTCCAGTTCGGCCGCGATGTCGTCCTTGGCCATCCCGGTCGGGTCGTCGAGGGCACCCGAGGCGAGCAGCTCGTCGATGGCCCCGGCGCGGGCCTGGAGCTGGGCCGTCTTGTCCTCGGCGCGCTGGATCGCCAGGCCGACGTCGCCCATCTCCTCGGAGATGCCGGAGAAGGCCTCGCCGATCCGGGTCTGGGCCTGGGCGGCGGTGTAGGTGGCCTTGATGGTCTCCTTCTTGGTGCGGAAGGCGTCGACCTTGGTCTGGAGCCGCTGGGCGGCGAGGGTCAGCTTCTCCTCCTCGCCCTGGAGGGTGGTGTGCTGCGTCTCCAGGTCGCTGACCTGCTGCTGGAGGGCGGCGCGGCGGGACAGTGCCTCCCGGGCCAGGTCCTCCCGGCCGAGCGCCAGCGCCTTGCGTCCCTGGTCCTCCAGCTTCGAGGACTGGCCCTGCAGCTGGTTGAGCTGGAGCTCCAGGCGCTTGCGGGAGGTCGCGACGTCGGCGACTCCGCGGCGCACCTTCTGCAGCAGCTCCAGTTGCTTCTGATACGAGTAATCAAGGGTCTCGCGCGGGTCCTCGGCCCGGTCAAGGGCCTTGTTCGCCTTCGCGCGGAAGATCATCCCCATACGCTTCATGACACCGCTCATGGGCTTCGCGCGCCCCCTTCTGACGGACTACAGCTCCAGCACTCCAACAGAACCCACAGTACGGGCCCTGCCTCCATTACCGCACTGTTCGAGCACGGATGCGCTCCTCCCCAAGGACGACTGCGGACGGCGTCCGATCCGGCGCAAGGAGTAGACGAGTGTCAGGGTCGCCGCCCCGGCGGGGTCCTCCGGGACGTCCTGCGCTCACTCCCCGCACCGGCCGGTCCGCCCTCGGGCGGCCCCGGCCGCGGCGGCCGCACCGGTGCCGATGTCGGTGCAGCCTCCACCCGGTACACGCACGGTGTTGCCGATTCGTTCCCCTCCGGCGTTGGGTCCATGCACTCGACCCCGTACCCTTGGGCTTTGTGTTCCGTAGCCGTGCGAAGACGGAGAAGGCCCCCACCGAGCAGTTGACGGCGGCCGACTCCCAGCAGACCCGTGACCCGCAGGCCCCGAAGGGCCGCCCGACTCCCAAGCGGAGCGAGGCGCAGAGCCAGCGCCGCCGTGCCGCCACGCAGCCACGCGACCGCAAAGCCGCGATGAAGCAGGCGCGGGAGACCCGGCGGGTGGAGCTCGCGCGCCAGCGCGAGGCCCTCGCCAACGGGGACGAGCGGTATCTGCCCGCCCGGGACAAGGGTCCGGTCCGCCGCTTCGTCCGCGATTTTGTGGACTCCCGCTTCTGCATCGCGGAATTCTTCCTGCCGATGGCAGTGATCATCCTCATTCTGAGCATGGTCCGCGTCGGTCAGCTCCAGACCATCGCCCTGCTGCTCTGGCTCGGTGTGATCGTCATGATCATCATCGACTCGGTGGGGCTGTCGATCCGGATGAAGAAGCAGCTGAACGAGCGCTTCCCGGACGAGCCCAAGCGCGGTGCCGTCGCCTACGGTCTGATGCGGACCCTTCAGATGCGCCGGCTGCGCCTGCCGAAGCCCCAGGTCAAGCGCGGAGAGCGGCCCTGAGCGGTCAGTCGCCCGGCGGTTCGCCGCCGGGCGGACCGGCACTCGCCGGTCCTCCGTCCGGCCTGCCCGGAAATCCGGTGCTCCCGGCATCCCCCGTCCCGGCCCCCGGCACCGCCGGGCCCCCCTCCCCCGGCGCCGTACGGGAGCTGCTCCGCGAGGAGCTGCTCGCCCGCCAGCTCGACGAGCAGATCGTCGCCCGCTATCCGGTGGGGCAGCGGCTGCGGATCCTCGACGTCGGCACGGGGCGCGGGCTCCAGGCGCTGCGGCTGGCCCGGGCCGGGCACACCGTCACCGGTCTGGAGGCCGATCCCGGACTGCTGGCGGACGCCCGTGAGGCGCTCTCCGCCGAGCCCGCGGGCATCCAGGAGCGGGTCCGGCTGATCGAGGGCGACGGCCGGGAGACCGGGGCCCACTTCGCGCCCGGCAGCTTCGACGTGGTCCTCTGCCACGGGGTGCTGATGTGCTCCACCGAACCCGACGCGGTGCTGGCGGGCCTGGCCCGGGTGCTGGCGCCGGGCGGACTGCTCTCCCTGGTCGTACGGAACGCCGACGCGCTCGCCTTCGGGCCCGGCCTCGCCGGTGACTGGGCCGGGGCGCTCGCCGCCCTGGAGCCGGACGCCGGTTCCTTCACGGACGAGCGGACCGGCCGCACTCTGCGGGCCGACCGGCTGGACGCGCTCTCCTCGACCCTCGCCGGGATCGCCGCCCCGCTGCACGTCTGGTACGGCGTACAGGTGTTCAGCGAGTGGGCCGACGACGCCCGCCTCCCGGTACCGCCGGACGGCGCCCGGGTGCTGCCGCCGGACCTGGAGCGGCTGCTGGCTGCGGAGGACCGGGCGGGGCGGACGGATCCGTACCGCAGGACCGCCGCGCTGCTGCACCTCTGCGGGGTCCGGGGCTGATCCGCCGGTACGGGGCCGCTCCGGTCCGCCCCGACCCGGCGATCGCCGGTGATTTCCGGCCCGCTGTCAGGCACGGCAGGCACTTTCCGCGTCACCGGACACGTGAGCACCACCGACACCACCCGAAATGACGACCCCGCCCGGCCCGGGGCCGCTGACGAGGTCCGTCCGTCCACCACTCCCCCGCTGACCGCCGGGGAGACCTGGCGCGCCCTGTACGGCCACTTCCGGCCGCACCGGCGGGCCGTGGCGCTGGGCGCGTTCTGCGCGCTGGCCGGTGCCGCGGCCGGGCTCGCCCAGCCGCTGGCCGCCAAATCGCTGGTGGACAAGCTGGGCGGCGACGACGCGATCGCCGGGGTGCTGATCCTGCTCACGGCGCTGGTGCTGGTCGGTACCGCGATCGAGGCGGTGGGGGCGTACGTCCTCGACCGCACCGCCGAATCGGTGGTGCTGGCCGCCCGCCGCACCCTGATCGGCAGGCTGCTGCGGCTGAGGCTCCCGGAGGTGGAGCGGACCCAGCCGGGCGATCTGATGTCCCGGGTCACCTCGGACACCACCCTGCTGAAGGCGGTCACCACCCGTTCCGTGGTCTCGGCGATCAGCGGCGGGGTGACCTTCCTGGCCACGATCGTGCTGATGGCCGTGATGGACCCGGTGCTGCTCGGGGTCACCCTGGGGGTGATCGTGCTGATCGGCGGGGCGGTCGCCATGGTGATGCCGCAGATCTCCAAGGCCGCGAAGAAGTCCCAGGAGGCGGTCGGCGAGATCTCGACGGTGCTGGAGCGGGCCTTCGGCGCCTTCCGGACCATCAAGGCGTCGGGGGCCGAGGCGCGTGAGACCGCGGTGGTCGACGCGGCGGCGGTACGGGCCTGGAAGTACGGCGTACGGTCCTCGAAGTGGGAGGCCGTGGCCTTCACGTCGATAGGGCTCGCCGTCCAGGTGTCGTTCCTGGCGGTGCTGGGCGTCGGCGGCGCGCGGGTGGCGTCCGGGGAGATCCCGGTCTCCACCCTGGTGGCGTTCCTGCTCTTCCTCTTCTATCTGATCGAGCCCGTGACCTCGCTGGTGGACGCGGCCACCCAGTACCAGGTCGGATCCGCCGCGATCGCCCGGATCGTGGAGGCCGAGCGGCTGGCTGCGGAGGACCCGGAGCCCCCGGCCGGAGCCCCCGCGGCGGACCGGACCGGGGCCGCGACGGTCGAGTTCGACGACGTCCGGTTCCGCTACCGCCCGGAACTGCCGGATGTCCACCACGGTGTCTCCTTCACCGTGCCGGGCCCCGGGATGACCGCGTTCGTCGGCCCCTCCGGCGCGGGCAAGACCACCGTCTTCGGGCTGATCGAGCGGTTCTACGAGACGTCCGGCGGCCGGATCCTGGTCGACGGGCGGGATGTCCGCGAGTGGCCGCTGGCCGAGCTGCGGGCGTCCATCGGATATGTGGAGCAGGATGCTCCGGTCCTCTCGGGCACCCTGCGGGAGAACCTCGTCTTCGCCGCCCCGGACGCGGACGACGACGCGGTCCGGGAGGTGCTGGTACGCGCCCGGCTCGACGGACTCGTCGACCGGCTGCCCGACGGTCTGGAGACCGTCGTCGGCCACCGCGGCTCCAAGCTCTCCGGCGGGGAGCGCCAGCGGGTCGCGATCGCCCGGGCGCTGCTGCGGCGCCCCCGGCTGCTTCTCCTCGACGAGGCGACGTCCCAGCTCGACGCGGTCAACGAGATGGCCCTGCGGGACGTCGTCGCGGACGTGGCACGGGAGGTGACGGTGCTGGTGGTGGCCCACCGGCTGTCGACGGTGACCCTGGCCGACCGGATCGTGGTGATGGACGCGGGCCGGGTGCGGGCGGTGGGCACACATACCGAGCTGGTCGAACGGGACCCGCTGTACGGGGAGCTGGCGGCGACCCAGTTCCTGGCCTCCGCCGCGGTCCCCGGGGTGCCCGCCGTGCCCGGGAGCGCGGCGGACGGGGCCGGGGAGACGGCGGCGGTACGGGTCTGACCTGGGCGGGGGCCGGGCGCGGCCTCCCTCGGGACCGGGCGGCCCGGGGCCGGGCGGCCCGGGGCCGGGCGAGGGTGCCCGGCCGGGCCCGGCGGGCGGGGCGGTGCGGACCGGGCGCGGGGTCCGCGGGGTATCCGCGGCGGCGGACGGCGGGGCGGGGCGCGGCCACCTGATCGGAGGCGTACAACAGGCCGTCCGGGGCGGGTCGCGGGGAGACTCCGAGCATGGACGACGCACCCCGCTCCCGCCCGCCCGTACGCCGCCGTCTGCTCGCCCTGACCGCCGCGATATCCCTGGCCGGGCTGGTCGCGGGGTGCGGGAGCGAGCCCGCGCCCGGCGCCGTACCGGCCGGCTCGACCCTGGCGTCCGCCCCGAGGGCCGCCAACGATCTCCAGAACGACTACGAGACCGTCATCCGGAACGTCCTTCCGTCGGTCGTGCAGATCGAGACCGGCGACAATCTCGGCTCCGGCGTCGTCTACGACACCCGGGGCCATCTGATCACCAACGCCCATGTCATCGACTCCGGGCAGACCTTCCAGGTCACCGTCGCCACCGGCGAGGAGCCGGTGCCGGCACAGCTGGTCTCCGCCTATCCGGAACAGGACCTGGCGGTCCTCCGGCTCGACCGGGTCCCCGCCGGTCTCAAGCCCGCGACCTTCGGCGACAGCAGCAAGGTGGAGGTCGGGCAGATCGTTCTCGCCATGGGCTCACCGCTGGGGCTGTCCGGGAGCGTCACCCAGGGCATCGTCTCGGCCGTCGGCCGGACCGTCACCGAAAGCTCGTCGGGCGGCGGTACGGGCGCCACCATCGGGAACATGGTGCAGACCTCGGCCGCGATCAACCCGGGCAACAGCGGCGGCGCGCTCGTCAATCTCGACAGCGAGGTGATCGGCATCCCCACCCTCGCCGCGACCGACCCCGACCTCGGCAACAGCGCGGCACCCGGGATCGGCTTCGCCATCCCCGCGTCGATGGTCAGGACCGTCGCCGACCAGATCATCAAGGACGGGCGGGTCACGGACTCGGGCCGGGCCGCGCTCGGCATCACCGCGCGGACCGTGCTCGACGACAGCTACCAGCCCGCCGGGACGGCCGTCGTCGAGGTGGAGAAGGGCGGCCCGGCGGACGACGCGGGGCTGCGGCCCAACGACATCATCACCAAGCTGGGCGCCACACCGGTCACCACGATCACCTCGCTGGCCGAGGCGCTCGCCGCCGAGCGGCCCGGCGACAAGGTGACCGTGGTCTATACGAGGAACGGGGAGCGGAAGAGCGCGCAGGTGACGCTGGGCGAGATCTGAGCAGGGGGCGGCGCCCGCCGGGCGGGCGCCGCACCACCTCCGGCCGCGGCTACTCGGGCGCGTCCAGGCCCATCGGGCCGTAGATCACCGTCGCGTCCTCCAGCAGGACGACCTGATCGGCACCGCCCGCCCGCAGGGCCTTCCAGTGCTCACCGATCCACGATTCGGCATCTCCCTGGGTGGTGAACTCCTCGGGTTCCACCGCGGGCGGGACCTGCGTACCGTCGGACTTCTCGAACCGCCACGTCCATGCCATGTCCGCCTCCGGAGGGCTGTAGGTGATCTCCGTCCTGCCCGCAGCGTAGCCGGGCGCGCAACGGTGCCGGGGACACGGGAGGATCAAGGGGTGGAACTGACTCTGCTCGGCACCGGTGCCCCCGCCGGACTCCCGAGGTCCGACTGTCCCTGCGCGGTCTGCGCCCTCGCCCGCGGGTCCCGGGCCCGGGCCGCGACCGCGCTCCTGGTGGACGGGGCGCTGCTGCTCGACCTCACCCCGGGCGCGGCACTCGCCGCGGCACGCGCCGGGCACTCCCTGGTGGGCGTGCGCCAGGTCCTGCTGACCCATCCGCACGACGGGCCCGCCGTCGAGCTCCCCGCCGGGCTGCCCGCCGCGGGCCGGGTCCCCGACGGGCGGGTGCTGACCCTGATCAGCGGACACCGGGTGCGAGCGGTGCCGATGGACGCCCCGGGGACGGGGTACGAGGTGACCTCGCCCGACGGCGACCGGCTGCTGTATCTGCCGCCGGGCGGCGCGCCCGCGGCCCCCGCGGCGCCGTCCCGCCCGTACGAGATGGTCGTCGCGGACGTCGTGGGGCGGCCCGACGCGGTCGCCCGGCTGCGCGCGGTGGGCGCGATCGGGCCGACCACCGATATCGTCGCCGTCCATCTGGACCACGATGTGCCGGGCGGGCCGGAGCTGGACCGCCGGCTCGCGGCGGCCGGTGCCCGGGCCGTGCCCGACGGGTCGACCCTGCTGGTGGGCGAGTACCACGCGGTGCCCGACGTCCCCCGGCGCACGCTGGTCACCGGGGGCGCGCGGTCCGGCAAGTCCGTCGAGGCGGAGCGGCGGCTGGAGTCCTTCCCGGACGTGCTGTACGTGGCGACGAGCGGCACCCGGGACGGCGACGGCGAGTGGGCGGAGCGGGTGGGGCTCCACCGCGAGCGGCGCCCGGCGTCCTGGCGGACCGAGGAGACCTGCGAACTCGTACCGCTGCTGGCGGAGCCGGGACCGCCGCTGCTGATCGACTGTCTGTCGCTCTGGCTCACCGATGCCATGGACCGGGTCGGGGCATGGTCGGACGACACCTGGTACGGCGGCGGCGAGCGGGCGCTGCGGGAGCGGACGGCGGAGCTGGTCCGGGCGGTGCGGGAGACTCCGCGGATGGTCGTCGCGGTGACGAACGAGGTGGGGTCGGGGGTGGTCCCGCCGACCGCGGCGGGGCGCCGCTTCCGGGACGAGCTGGGCCGGCTGAACGCGGCGGTGGCGGCGGAGTGCGAGCATCTGCTCCTGGTGGTGGCGGGCCAGGCGGTCCCGCTGCGTGCTTGACGGCCAAGGGGTTCGCGCCCGAGCGGCTCGCGCCTTGCCCGGGGGTGCCCTTCCCTCCAGGCACCTGCCGGGTCAAGGACCTCCCCTCGGGAAGCTCCGTTTCGGCTGGAGCCCGAATTCCGGCTGCGGCTCGTTGTGGTCGTTCGCACGGCTCCTCCGCCTGTGCCTGGTGGCGTGGCCTCGGGTCGGGTTGCGTCCTGCCCGGCCGGTGCAGTTTGCCGACGATCCGCCGTCTGCGGCTTGTCGCGCAGTTCCCCGCGCCCCTGGGTACCCGTCCCTCGCCCTGCTGGAAAGGGCCAACCGCCTGGAGTCCGGCCCATACAGGGGCGATACGAACAAGAAGGGGCGCTGGGGGTCCCACCATGCCGAAGGCATAGGGGGCGGAACTGCGCGAACAGCCCCCGACGGGCCGCAGTCGGCACTCCACCGCAGGCGCGCTGCTCCGGAACCGCGCCCGGAGGGACCGGCGCCCCGGGCCCTGCGCGTCGCTCGCCGCCCTCGCTGCGCCCCCGGCGCAAGGCCCGGCCCGAGGCGCGAGGCCCGCGGTACGGCAGGGCCCCGGGGCCCGGGAGGTTCATGGGCGTACCCCGCAGCGGGAGGCGTCCCGGTACTGTTCGGCGAATGAGCAGGGTGAATCTCGATGACTTCTCCGATCTGATCGGCCGCGCCGACGGCGCCTTGCGCCAGGCCGCCGAAGACCGCCGCGCCCGTCTCGCCGTCGCCCCCGGCGGGCTCGGGCGGCTCGACGAGCTCGGGGAGTGGCTGGTCGCCGCGCAGGGGGTGTCGCCGCCGCGGGTGATCGAGCGGCCGAAGGTGGTGCTGTTCGCCGGTGACCACGGGGTGGCCGGGCTCGATGTGTCGGGGCGGCGCGCCGGGGAGGCGTATCTCCTGGTACGGGAGGTGCTGGAGGGCACCGGCCCGGTCGCGGTGCTGGCGCGGGCCGCCGGGGTCCCGGTGCGGATCGTGGACGCGGGGCTGGACTGCGATCCGGGGCTGCTGCCGGAGGAGGTCGTACGGCACCGGATCCGGCGCGGCAGCGGGCGGATCGACATCGAGGACGCCCTCACCGCGGACGAGGTGGACGCGGCGGTGCGCCTCGGCGCGGCGATCGCGGACCAGGAGGCGGACGCCGGGACGGATCTGATCGTCCTGGGTGATCTGAGCGTGGGCGGAACGACCCCGGCGGCCGTGCTGATCGCCGCGCTCTGCGGTACGGACGCGTCCGTGGTGACGGGCCGCGGCGGCGCCGGGATCGACGATCTGGCGTGGATGCGCAAGTGCGCGGCGATCCGGGACGCGCTGCGCCGGGCCCGCCCGGTGCTGGGCGACCAGATGGAGCTGCTGGCGGCGGTCGGCGGCGCCGATATCGCGGCGATGACCGGTTTCCTGCTCCAGTGCGCCGTGCGCCGTACCCCCGTGATCCTCGACGGAGTCGTCTCGGCGGCGTGTGCGCTGGTGGGGCAGCGGGCCGCGTTCCGGGCGCCGGACTGGTGGCTGGCCGGGCAGCTCGCGGGTGAGCCGGGCCAGGCGAAGGCTCTGGACCGGATGGCGCTCAACCCGCTGTTGGAGCAGGGCGTCACTACAGGTGGAGGAACCGGGGCATTGCTCGCACTCCCCCTCGTACGGGCGGCTGCCGCACTGCTGGCGGAGCTGCCCGAGCGGGCGGAGCAGGTGGAGCCGGAGCCCGCCGCCGAGGCGGTGGACGGCGACACCGGGCCGGCGGAGGTGCCGGAGGCCGGCACCACGGACGCCGGTGCGCCGGACACCGCTGCGGCGAACGGCGCCGCGACGGACGGCCGTACGGCGGAGAAAGCCGGGGACTGACGCGACGGACGCGGCCGCCGCCACCGACGGGCGGCGGCCGCATCCTGACCCACCATGTCCAGCGATGCCCCATATGATCGCGTTTCATGGGAGAGGTCCGCTTGTCCAGCGATGCTCAGCGCCCCGTCACCACCGCCCGCGCCCGCCGGAGCTGGGCGTTCACCGTCTGGTATCTGCGCGCCGTCACCTTCGTCAATCTGCTGAGCGCCGTCTGGGTCTCGTTCGGCCAGGACATCCGCCGCCACAACATCGACGACTACTTCACCCCCTATCTGCTCACCGCGGGCTTCGCCTCGGGGGTGTTCACACTCTTTCTGGCCATCACCATGCGGCGCCGCAAACGGGCGGCGTGGATCCTCAACATGGTGCTGGCGGGGGCGTTTCTGCTGCTGTTCGTGCTGGCCTTCGCCCGGGACGAGGCGATCAGGGCCCATGCGCAGAACTGGGTGTCGCTGGTCCTGACCACCGCCTTCTGCGGCGCGCTGCTGCTGGGGCGGCGGGAGTTCTACGCCAAGGGCGACCGGGCCAACCCCAAGCTGGCCGCGGCGGTCGCGGCCGGCGGACTGCTGGTGACCTCACTGCTCGCCGCCGTGCTGGTGACCGTCACCAACACCGCCCCGGGCTCGCCGTCCTTCCTGGAGCGCTGGCGGTACGGGGTCCTGCGGCTGATCTCGCTGGCCGCCAAGGACACCGACGTCCCGGCGATCCACACGCCCGGGTGGGTCGATGTGACGATCAACGTGATGTCGACCCTGCTGCTCCTGGGGGTGCTGTACGCGGCCTTCCGCTCCCGCCGCGCGGTCGATCCGATCAGCCCCGGCGACGAGGAGCGGCTGCGCGAACTCCTCGGCCGCCACGGCGAGCGGGACTCCTTGGGCTACTTCGCGCTGCGCCGCGAGAAGAGCGTGGTGTGGTCGCCGACCGGCAAGGCAGCAGTCGCCTACCGGGTGGTCGGCGGGGTCTGTCTGGCCTCCGGGGATCCGATCGGTGATCCGGAGGCCTGGCCGGGCGCCATCGTCCCCTGGCTGGAGCAGGCCCGGGAGCACGGCTGGATCCCGGCGGTGATGGGGGCGGGCGAAGAGGCCGGGACGATCTACGCCCGGCACGGCCTGGACGCGCTGGAGCTGGGCGACGAGGCGATCGTCGAGACCGACGAGTTCACCCTGGAGGGCCGGGCGATGCGAACCGTACGGCAGGCCTACAACCGGGTGAAGCGCGCCGGGTACTCGGTCCGGATCCGCCGCCACGAGGAGATTCCGCCCGCGGAGCTGGACGTGCTGCTGCGGCGTGCCGACGACTGGCGCGACGGGGCCACCGAACGGGGTTTCTCAATGGCGCTGGGGCGGCTCGGCGATCCGGACGACGGCCGGTGCGTGATGCTGGAGTGCACCGATGCCGAGGGGGAGCTGCGGGCGCTGCTGAGCTTCGTCCCCTGGGGTCCAAAGGGGCTCTCGCTGGACCTGATGCGGCGTGACCGGGATTCCGACAACGGGCTGATGGAGTTCATGGTCATCGAACTGCTGGAGCGGTCCGGCGAGATCGGTGTGACCCAGGTGTCGCTGAACTTCGCGATGTTCCGCTCGGTCTTCGAGCGCGGCTCCCGGCTCGGCGCGGGGCCGGTGCTGCGGCTGTGGCGGTCGCTGCTGAGCTTCTTCTCCCGCTGGTGGCAGATCGAATCGCTGTACCGGGCCAATGCCAAGTACCGGCCGATCTGGGAGCCCCGCTTCCTGCTCTTCGAGAAGAGCGCCGATCTGCCGCGGATCGGCCTGGCGGCGGGCCGCGCCGAAGGCTTTCTGGAGGCCCCGGGGCTGCCGAAGTGGCTGCACCGCAGGCATCTGGAGGGCGGCCGGGCGGAGGGCGCCCGGTGACAGTACGGGAGACGGCCGCCGGTTTCGCGCGGCGCGAGTGGGGGCCGCTCTTCGGCGAGGTGCGCCGGGCCCTCGCCGTACGGACCTGGCGGGCGGTGCCGCTGACGCTCGCCGCGGTGGCCCTGACGGCCGGCTTCCAGCTGGTGCAGCACCAGGAGTGGGGGTACGGCGCGGTCCGCGCGGCCGGTTTCGTACGGGCGGAGGATCCGCTGTGGCTCGCCCTGCTCCGTACCCCGCTGTCGCTGTTCGTCCCGGCGCTCGACCTGCCGGTGTGGGGCGCGCTGGCGCAGGTGCTGCTGGTGTTCGGGGTGGCCGAGATCTCGCTGGGCCGCCGCCGCACCCTGCTGGTCGCCTATGTCTGCACCCTGGCGGGGACGCTGTACGCCCGGCTGGGCATCGCGGTCGGGCCGGGCGGGCCGCTGGGGCTGCCGGAGACGGACGCCCGGGTCGTGGACACCGGCCCTTCGGCGGCGGTGGTGGGGCTCGCGGTGGTGGTGTGTCTGCGGTGGCGGGCCTGGTTCACGGCCGCGGCGGTGGTGGCGGCCATGGTCGCCGAGGTGGTGGTGAAGCCGAATCTGGCGGGCAAGGAGCATCTGGCCGCGATCGCGGCGGCGGTGGCGCTCTGCGCGGTGGCCGGGGTGTTCCGGCGGCGCGGGGATCAGCCGCCGGGCCCCGGGGGCCGGGCCCGGGACGGCAGCCGGTCGGGCGCCCCGGCGATCAGGTCCTGAAAGCGGCGCCGGGGCCCGTCCCAGCGGCGGTCGTGGCGGTACGAGCGCAGCCGTGCGCGGGCCCTGGCCCGGTGCCGGGTGCGGTAGAACCGGCGGGCCCAGGGCGAGCCGGGCCGGGCCAGCCGTACCGCGCCGAAGAGCGCGACGAACGGCACCAGGACCCCGATCAGCGCCGTCACCGGTTTGCCCTTGAAGAAGGCGACGAGGACCAGCAGGAGATTGAGGACCAGGGTGGCGATCAGGGTGGCCCGGTCCTGCCGTTCGCTGTCGCTGAGCGTGTCCACCCCGAGGGGCGAGAAGCCGCCGAGGACCAGCAGGGCCAGGGCGGTGGCCACGACCACCACCTCCACACTGCGGCGGCCCTCCTCCGTCCAGTAGACGTCGTCGAGATGGACGATCAGCGCGAACTCGTCGAGGACCAGCCCGGCGCCGATGCCGAAGACGACCGCGAAGACGGCGGCGCCCCAGCCCTGGCGGCCGCTGCCGACGGCACCGAAGCCGCCGACGACGGTGAGGATGACGCCCGGGACGACATGGTGGATATGGAGACCGCCGGGGGTGACGTTGCGGAAGGGGCCGCGGCCCGCCCGGATCAGCCGGGTCACCGTCCGGGTGAGGAGGAAGGTGAGGACGAAGGCGGCGAGCGCGAGCAGCATCGGCAGTTTGCCGGGCTCGGTGATGTTGTCGTGGAACCACGTCCCCATGGGTGCCGTCACCTCCCTCTCCCCCTGCACCGTTCCCGTTTTCTCTGTTTTATCCACTTTTCCGGGTGGTCTCAGGGCCATCCGGAACGCTCCGGCGGGGGCCTTGGGACCGTGGGCTACCCTTCGCCGGTGAACGATCCCGCCCCCGACCCCGCACCCGCCGGTCCGGTCACCGGCCTGCGGTTCGCGTTCGGCACCCTGACGGTGCTGCCCGTCCGGCTCACCCGCTGGGACCGGGCCGCCGCCCGGGCCGGAATGCTGTGCGCACCGCTCGCCGGGCTGGTCGTCGGGGCCGCGGCGGCAGCGGCGGGCGGTGCCCTCTGGCTGGCCGGGGCCGGTGCGCTGCCCGCGGCCGTGGCGACCGTCGCCGTACCCGCGGTCCTCACCCGCGGCCTGCACCTGGACGGCCTCGCGGACACCGCCGACGGGCTGGGCAGCGCCAAACCCCCCGCGGCCGCGCTGGAGATCATGAAGCGGTCGGACATCGGGCCGTTCGGGGTGATCACCCTGCTGTTCGTGCTGCTCGCCCAGGTCGCGTCGGTCGCGACCCTGTACGGACGGGGCTGGGAGTACGCCGCCGGGGGCGCGGTCCTGGCGGCCGTCGCGGCCCGGCTGGCGCTGACCGCCGCCGCCCGGGCGGGGGTCCCGGCGGCCCGGCCCGAGGGGCTGGGCGCCGCGGTCGCCGGAGCCGTCCCGGCGGTCCCCGCGCTGATGGCCGTCGTGCTCACCACCGCGCTGTGCGCGGGCGCGGGCGCCGTGCACGGCGCGGGCACGGGCGCCCGCTACGGACTCGCCGTCCTTGCCGCGATCGCCGCGGCCGAAGTGCTGCTGCGGCACTGCCGCCGCCGCTTCGGCGGGGTCACCGGCGATGTCTTCGGGGCGCTCGCGGAGACCGCGGCCACCGTCGCGCTGACCGTCCTCGTCCTGGGCGGCTGAGCCCGGCCGCACCCAAGTCCCGCCGCCCGGAAGCCAGTTGCGGCGAGGTCCGGCAGGCCCTCCGGACACCCGGCGGGACGCCCGGACCGGGCCCCCGGACCGGCGCCCCGGCCACGACCCGGACCTCCCGCCCGCCCCGGAAGCACCGGCCGCCGGCCGGTGATCCGCCGCCGCCGTGAGGGAGCCCGGCGGGCGCGCGTAGGCTCTGTCCGGACAGGACGCCGAGCCGTCCCCGCCGCCTGGTGGCCGTCACCCGGCCCTGAACTCAACGGAAGCGAGACAACAGCACCGTGACTGCACTCACTCTCAGCACTGCCGGCGCAGCGACGCTGCGCGCCGACGCCGTGGTCGTCGGTGTCGCGAAGGGCGCCAAGGGCCCGGTGGTCGCGCCGGGCGCCGAGGCCGTGGACACGGCGTTCGACGGCAGGCTCGCCACCGTCCTGGACACCCTGGGCGCCTCCGGCGCCGAGGGCGAGGCCGTCAAGCTCCCGTCCCCCGCCGGGCTGAAGGCCCCGGTCGTCCTCGCGGTCGGCCTGGGTGCCGCGCCCGAGGACGGTGCGTACGGCGCCGAGGCGCTGCGCCGCGCCGCCGGTACCGCCGCCCGCGCCCTGGGCGGAGCAAAGAAGGCCGCGTTCGCCCTGCCGATCGCCTCCCCCGCCGACGCGCAGGCCGTCGCCGAGGGCGCGCTGCTGGGCGCGTACGCCTTCACCGCCTACCAGGGCGGCGACGGCAAGGGCGCCGGCAAGGCCCCGCTCGCCGAGGTCGCCCTGCTCGGCGCCAAGCCGCGCGACAAGGCGTACAAGGCGGCCGCGGAGCGCGCCCTGGTCCTGGCCGAGGAGGTCAACCGGGCCCGTGACCTGATCAACACCCCGCCGAACGACCTCACCCCGGAGGCGTTCGCCCTGGTGGCGAGCGCGGCCGGCAAGGAGGTCGGTGTCAAGGTCCAGATCCTCGACGAGAAGGCGCTGGTCAAGGGCGGCTTCGGCGGGATCCTGGGCGTCGGCCAGGGATCGGCCAACCCGCCGCGCCTGGTGAAGCTCACCTACACCCACGCCAAGGACGCCAAGCACCTGGCGCTGGTCGGCAAGGGCATCACCTACGACTCCGGCGGCATCTCCCTGAAGCCCGCCGGGCACAACGAGACGATGAAGTGCGACATGAGCGGTGCCGCCGCCGTGTTCGCGGCCGTCGTCGCCGCCGCCCGGCTCGGGCTGCCGGTCAATGTGACCGGCTGGCTGGCGCTCGCCGAGAACATGCCGTCCGGCACCGCCACCCGCCCCGGCGACGTGCTGCGGATGTACAGCGGCAAGACCGTCGAGGTGCTCAACACCGACGCCGAGGGCCGGCTCGTGCTGGCGGACGCGCTGTGGAAGGCGTCCGAGGAGAACCCGGACGCGATCGTCGACGTGGCGACGCTGACCGGCGCGATGGTGCTGGCGCTCGGCAACCGCACCTTCGGTGTGATGGCCAACGACGACGCCTTCCGCACCGCCCTGCACGAGACCGCGGAGGAGGTCGGCGAGCAGTCCTGGCCGATGCCGCTCCCGGCCGACCTGCGCAAGGGCATGGACTCGCCGACCGCGGACATCGCCAACATGGGCGAGCGGATGGGCGGCGGCCTGGTCGCCGGTCTCTTCCTCCAGGAGTTCATCGGCGAGGGCATCACCTGGGCCCACCTGGACATCGCCGGTCCGGCGTTCCACGAGGGCGCGCCGTACGGCTACACCCCGAAGGGCGGCACCGGCTCCTCGGTGCGCACCCTGGTCCGGCTGGCGGAGAAGCTGGGCGAGGGCGAGCTGGGCTGATCCGGCCCCGCGGTACGGGTACGGCCCCGGGCTCCCCGCCCGGGGCCGTACCCGTACCCCCGCCGCACCGCCTCCCGGCCGCTGCCGGGGTGCCTGCGCCGGGGCGCGTTCGCTGTGGACGAAACCGGTGGGCCGTCCGGCGTACCCCGGAATCAGGGGACGGTACGGGAGGTTCTACGCACCGGTAACGGAGAAGGTGACCGAGCGAACGCCGCCCGACCGCCGCCCCGCGTCCCGTCTTCCCGCGACAAGTGCGAAGATGGGCCTCGGCAGGACAGGGCCCTCACCACAGGGCCGACGAGACATCGGCCGCACACCAGCCGACAGGCCGGTCGCCCCGGCGAACGAGGGGAACCGGTGACCGGCGCACATGCATGGAGGACGTGACGTGGCGAACGACGCCAGCACCGTTTTCGACCTAGTGATCCTCGGCGGCGGCAGCGGTGGTTATGCCGCGGCCCTGCGCGGGGCCCAGCTCGGGCTCGATGTCGCCCTGATCGAGAAGGGCAAGCTCGGCGGTACCTGCCTGCACTACGGCTGCATTCCCACCAAGGCGCTGCTGCACGCCGGCGAGATCGCCGACCAGGCCCGCGAGTCGGAGCAGTTCGGCGTGAAGGCCACGTTCGAGGGCATCGACGTGGCCGCCGTGCACAAGTACAAGGACGATGTGATCTCCGGCCTCTACAAGGGGCTCCAGGGGCTGATCGCCTCCCGCAAGATCACCGTCATCGAGGGTGAGGGGCGTCTGTCCTCCCCCACCTCGGTCGATGTCAACGGACGCCGGATCGAAGGCCGCCACATCCTCCTGGCGACCGGCTCGGTTCCGAAGTCGCTGCCCGGCCTGGAGATCGACGGCAACCGCATCATCTCGTCCGACCACGCGCTGAAGCTGGACCGTGTCCCGCAGTCCGCGATCGTGCTCGGCGGCGGCGTCATCGGTGTCGAGTTCGCCTCCGCCTGGCGTTCCTTCGGCGCCGAGGTCACCGTGATCGAGGGCCTGAAGCACCTCGTCCCGGTCGAGGACGAGAACAGCTCCAAGCTGCTGGAGCGGGCCTTCCGCAAGCGCGGCATCAAGTTCAACCTGGGCACCTTCTTCGAGAAGGCCGAGTACACCCAGGACGGCGTCCGGGTGACCCTGGCCGACGGCAAGGTCTTCGAGGCCGAGGTGCTGCTGGTCGCGGTCGGCCGCGGCCCGGTCTCCGCCGGTCTCGGCTACGAGGAGCAGGGCGTCGCGATGGACCGCGGCTATGTCCTGGCCGACGAGTACATGCGGACCAACGTGCCCACCATCTCGGCGGTCGGCGACCTGGTCCCCACCCTCCAGCTCGCGCACGTCGGCTTCGCCGAGGGCATCCTGGTGGCGGAGCGCCTGGCCGGTCTGAAGACCGTCCCGATCGACTACGACGGCGTGCCCCGGGTGACGTACTGCCACCCCGAGGTCGCCTCCGTGGGCATCACCGAGGCCAAGGCCAAGGAGATCTACGGCGCGGACAAGGTCGTCGCGCTCAAGTACAACCTGGGCGGCAACGGCAAGAGCAAGATCCTCAAGACTCAGGGCGAGATCAAGCTCGTGCAGGTCAAGGACGGTGCCGTCGTCGGCGTGCACATGGTCGGCGACCGGATGGGCGAGCAGATCGGCGAGGCCCAGCTGATCTACAACTGGGAGGCCCTGCCGTCCGAGGTGGCGCAGCTCATCCACGCCCACCCGACGCAGAACGAGGCTCTCGGCGAGGCCCACCTGGCCCTGGCCGGCAAGCCGCTGCACGCCCACGACTGACGCCGGGGCCCGCCGCGGCCCGACGACCACTTCCGCACTTCCCCACGCCCGCGCGCCGGAGCTGGGGAGACCCATCCGTTAGGAGCAACAGAAACCATGCCGGTTTCCGTAACCCTTCCGGCGCTCGGTGAGAGCGTCACCGAAGGCACCGTCACCCGCTGGCTGAAGGCCGAGGGCGAGCGCGTCGAGGCCGACGAGCCGCTGCTGGAGGTCTCGACCGACAAGGTCGACACCGAGATCCCCGCCCCGGCCGCCGGGATCCTGGCGTCCATCAAGGTCGCCGAGGACGAGACCGTCGAGGTCGGCGCCGAGCTGGCGATCATCGACGACGGTACGGGTGCCCCGGCCGCCGCCCCGGCGCCCGCCGCCGAGGCCGCGCCGGCGCCCGCCCCGGCCGCCGAGCCCGCCGCCGCTCCGGCTCCGGCCCCCGTCGCCGAGGCCCCGGCCCCCGCGCCGGCCGCCGAGGCCGCCCCGGCCGCCGCCCCCGCGGGTGGCGCGTCCGGTACGGACGTCGTGCTGCCCGCGCTCGGTGAGAGCGTCACCGAGGGCACCGTCACCCGCTGGCTGAAGTCCGTCGGCGACTCCGTCGAGGAGGACGAGCCGCTGCTGGAGGTCTCGACCGACAAGGTCGACACCGAGATCCCCGCCCCGGCCGCCGGTGTGCTGCTGGAGATCGTGGTCGGCGAGGACGAGACCGCCGAGGTCGGCGCCAAGCTGGCCGTGATCGGTGCCGCGGGTGCGGCTCCGGCCGCCGCTCCGGCTCCCGCCGCCGCGCCCGCCGCCCCCGCTCCGGCTCCGGCTCCTGCCCCCGCGGCGCCCGCCCCGGTCGCCGAGGCCCCGGCTCCCGCGCCCGCTCCGGCGGCGCCCGCCCCGGCCCCGCAGCCGGTGCAGGCTCCGGCTCCGGTGGCCGCTCCGGCTCCGGCCGCCCCGGCCGCACCCGCGCCCGCCGCGGCCCCCGCCGCGGTGTCGGCCGGTGACGCGTACGTGACCCCGCTGGTCCGCAAGCTCGCCTCCGAGAACGGCGTGGACCTGTCCGCGGTCAAGGGCACCGGTGTCGGTGGCCGGATCCGCAAGCAGGACGTCGTGGCCGCCGCCGAGGCCGCCCGGGCCGCCGCCCCGGCGCCCGCCGCTGCCGCCGCGCCGCAGGCCCCGGCCGCCGCCGCGAAGGCTCCGGTGCTGGAGGTCTCCCCGCTGCGCGGCCAGACGGTCAAGATGACCCGGATGCGCAAGCTCATCGGCGACAACATGATGAAGGCGCTGCACAGCCAGGCCCAGCTGACCACGGTCGTCGAGGTCGACGTCACCAAGCTGATGCGGCTGCGCAACCAGGCGAAGGGCGCCTTCGCGGCCCGTGAGGGCGTCAAGCTCTCCCCGATGCCGTTCTTCGTGAAGGCCGCGGCCCAGGCGCTGAAGGCCCACCCGATCGTCAACGCCCGGATCAACGAGGACGAGGGCACCATCACCTACTTCGACTCGGAGAACATCGGCATCGCCGTGGACTCCGAGAAGGGCCTGATGACCCCGGTCATCAAGGGCGCGGGTGACCTCAACCTCGCCGGTATCGCCAAGAAGACCGCGGAGCTGGCGGGTGCCGTGCGCACCAACAAGATCCGTCCGGACGACCTGGCGGGCGCGACGTTCACCATCAGCAACACCGGTTCGCGCGGTGCGCTGTTCGACACCGTCATCGTGCCGCCCACTCAGGCCGCCATCCTGGGCATCGGCGCCACGGTGAAGCGTCCCGCGGTCATCGAGACCCCGGAGGGCACCGTCATCGGTGTCCGCGACATGGTCTACCTGTCGCTCTCCTACGACCACCGTCTGGTGGACGGCGCCGACGCCGCCCGCTACCTGACCACGGTCAAGGCGATCCTGGAGGCCGGTGAGTTCGAGGTCGAGCTCGGCCTGTAAGGCTCCTGGCTCCTCGTGCGGCCGTGAGGCCCGTACGGCAACCGCAGCGCCCCCGCCGGACACCCGGCGGGGGCGCTGCGGTGTTCCGGGGCCGTACCGGGACGTACGGGGCCGTGCCCCGGCCGTGCAGGGCCGTGCAGGGCCGTGCCGCGGCCGTACTGGGCAGGCCGCCGCTACGGGGCCGTACGGGCGTCTCCGGGGGCGCGCAGCGCGCCGGGGGCACCACCGGCCGACCGGGCCCGGACCACGGCGGCGATAATGGGCGGGCATCCCATCTCCGGTCCCCCCTCGGGAGCTCTCATGACCCCGCCCGTCGTCCACTCGCTCCGGGAGCAGATCCGCGAGCACATCGTGGAGGGCATCGTCAGCGGACGCTGGAAGCCCGGAGAGCGGATCGTGGAGCGGGGTATCGCCACCGAGCTCCAGGTCTCCCAGACGCCCGTCCGCGAGGCCTTGCGGGAGCTGGAGAGCCTGCGTCTGATCGAATCGGTGCCCAACAAGGGCGTCCGGGTCCGGAATCTGACCGCGGCGGACCTGGAGGAGAGCTATCCGGTCCGGGCGGGCCTGGAGCAGATCGCGGCCGAGCTGGCGGCGGAGAAGCTGGCCCGCGACTGCTCGGCGCTGACCCCGCATGTCGCGGCGCTGTACGAGGCCGACGGGGCGGGCGATTCGGCGGGCCAGGTGCGGCACACCGTGGGCTTCCACCGCGAGCTGGTCCGGGCCGCGGGCAACGCGGTCCTGCTGCACACCTGGGAGGGCCTGGGCATCGAGGTCTTCACGGCGCTCTCCATCCGCTGGCTGGGCACGGTCCAGCAGTCGTACGCGGAGGAGCACCAGGCGCTGGTGGACGCCTTCCAGCGCCGCGACCCGGAAATCGGCCCCCTGGTCAAGGCCCACGTCCTGGGCTGCGCGCCGCGCGCCTGACGGCGCGGTCACGGGGGGGGCGGGCCGCCCCGGGGTCCCGGGCCCGGCCGGGGGTCCCGGGACCGCCCCGGGGTACCGCAGCCCGGAGTCTCCGGCCCCTCCGGGCACGGCCGCCGAGCAGCGCGCCCGCGGCAGAGTGCCGACCGCGGACCGTAGTCGCTTGTCGCGCAGTTCCCCGCGCCCCTTCTTGGTCTGCCCGTCCTCGTCTGTGCGGGCGCTGCACCTGAAAGAGGGAACCGCCCCGCAGGGTGGGGCTCAGCGTGAGCGCGAGGTTACCCAAAGTCCCAGGTCACCGGCACCGCGTGCCCTATTTCGTGGCACGGAATGCCAATTTCGCCCTCCGGAGAAGTTTTACCTCCAAGTACTTTGATCGATCATCGATCAGAGGCTTACAGTCACTCGGGGCACATACGCCCCGAGCGCCCTGTCCTGCCAGACAAGGCACCCCCCAAGGCATCGCGTACCAACCCAGTACCACCTGCCTCCACCATCTCCACCCCACCTCCCAGTCCGGAAGGCGGCGATCATGACCGACCCCGTAGGCAAGCTTCCGAGCGAGCTGGACCAGCTCCCGGACCGCGATGCCGAGGAGACCGCCGAATGGGCGGCATCCCTCGATGCCGTAACCCAGCACGCCGGTCCCCACCGCGCCGCGTATCTGATGCGCCGCACCCTCCAGCACGCCGAGAAGGCGGGCGTACCCGTACCCCGGCTGCTGGAGACGGACTACGTCAACACCATCCCCACCTCCGCCGAGCCCGCCTTCGGCGGTGACGAGGCGATGGAGTCCCGGATCACGGCCTGGAACCGCTGGAACGCGGCCGCCATGGTCACCCGCGGCTCGCGATTCGGCGTCGGCGGCCACATTGCCACCTTCGCCTCGGCGGCCTGGCTCTACGAGACCGGCTTCAACCACTTCTTCCGCGGCAAGGAGGGCGACGGCAGCGGCGACCAGCTCTACATCCAGGGCCACGCCTCGCCCGGCATATACGCCCGCGCCTTCCTGGACGGCCGTCTCACCGAGGCCCACCTGGACAACTTCCGCCAGGAGGCCGGCGGCGCCGGTCTGCCGTCGTACCCGCACCCGCGGCGACTGCCCTGGCTGTGGGAGTTCCCCACGGTCTCGATGGGCCTCGGCCCGCTCTCCGCGATCTACCAGGCGCGGTTCAACCGCTATCTGCACAACCGGTCCATCAAGGACACCTCCAACTCCCACGTCTGGGCCTTCCTCGGCGACGGCGAGATGGACGAGCCCGAGTCGACCGCCGCCATCGCGCTGGCGGCCCGGGAGCGCCTGGACAACCTGACCTTCGTGATCAACTGCAACCTGCAGCGTCTCGACGGCCCGGTCCGCGCCAACTTCAAGATCGTCCAGGAGCTGGAGGCCCAGTTCCGCGGCGCCGGCTGGAACGTCGTGAAGACGCTCTGGGGCAACGCCTGGGACGAGCTGTTCGCCCTGGACACCACCGGCGCGCTGGTCCGCCGGCTGCGCGAGGTGCCGGACGCCCAGTTCCAGACGTACGCCACGCGTGACATCGCGTACATCCGCGAGCACTTCTTCGGCGCCGAGCCCGCCCTCGCCGAGCTGGCGAAGGTGCTCACGGACGCCAAGATCGCCGACTGCTTCTACACCTCCCGCGGCGGCCACGAGGCCCGCAAGGTGTACGCGGCCTACCGCGCCGCCCTCGCCCACAAGGGCGCGCCGACCGTGATCCTCGCGCAGACCGTGAAGGGCCACACCCTCGGCAAGGGCTTCGCGTCGAAGAACGCGAACCACCAGATGAAGAAGCTGACGGTCGACGAGTTCAAGGACATGCGGGAGCTGCTCGGGCTGCCGATCCCGGACAGCGCGTTCGCCGACGGCCTGGTCCCCTACGGCCACCCGGGCGCGGACTCCCCCGAGGTCCGCTACCTCCAGGAGCGGCGCGCGGCCCTCGGCGGCCCCGCCCCCGCCCGCCGGGTGCACCAGGTGGTGCTGCCCGAGCCGGAGGAGCGCGGTTTCAAGGCCCTCCAGAAGGGCTCCGGCAACCAGGAGATGGCCACCACGATGGCCTTCGTCCGCCTGGTGAAGGACCTGATGCGGGACAAGGAGACCGGCCGCCGCTGGGTGCCGATCGTCCCCGACGAGGCCCGTACCTTCGGTATGGAGTCGCTCTTCCCGTCGGCCGGTATCTACTCGCCGCTGGGCCAGACGTACGAGCCGGTCGACCGCGACCAGCTGATGTACTACAAGGAGGCCACCGACGGCCAGATCCTCAACGAGGGGATCACCGAGGCCGGCGCCATGGCCGATTTCATCGCCGCCGCTTCGTCGTACGCGACGCACGGCGAGCCGATGATCCCGTTCTACATCTTCTACTCGATGTTCGGCTGGCAGCGCACCGGCGACCAGATGTGGCAGCTCGCCGACCAGCTCGGCAAGGGCTTTATCGTCGGTGCCACCGCGGGCCGCACCACGCTGACCGGTGAGGGCCTCCAGCACGCGGACGGCCACTCGCATCTGATCGCGTCCACGAACCCGGCGTCGCTCAACTACGACCCGGCGTTCGCGTACGAGATCGCGGTGATCGTCAAGGACGGTCTGCGCCGGATGTACGGCCCCGACGCCGAGGACGTCTTCTACTACCTGACGGTCTACAACGAGCCCAAGCCGCAGCCCGCGATGCCGGAAGGCGTCGAGGAGGGCATCCTCAAGGGCCTGTACCGGTTCCGCGAGGGCACCGCGCCCCGCCAGGACTCCCCGCGGCTCCAGCTGCTGGCGTCCGGTACGGCGATCCACTGGGCGCTGGAGGCGCAGCGGATGCTCGCCGACGAGTGGGGCGTCACGGCCGACGTGTGGTCGGCGACGTCCTGGGGCGAGCTGCGCCGGGACGCCCTGGAGGCGGACGAGGCGCTGCTCCGCGGCGAGGAGCGCACCCCGTACGTCCGCAAGGCACTGGCCGGGGCGCCGGGCCCGGTCATCGCGGTCAGCGACTGGATGCGGCAGGTGCCGGACCAGATCAGCCAGTGGGTCGAGCAGGACTGGTCCTCGCTGGGCACCGACGGCTTCGGTCTGTCGGACACCCGCGAGGCGGCGCGCCGCCACTTCGGCGTGGACGCCCCGTCGATCACCGTGGCGGCGCTGGCACAGCTCGCGCGGCGCGGCGAGGTTCCGGCCTCCGCCGTGAAGGAGGCCCGGGAGCGTTACGGGCTCTGACGGGTCCGGCTCCGGCCGTCACCGACGAAGATCACCCCCGGGCGGTTCGCCGCCCGGGGGTGATCCCGTTTCCGGTCCCGGGGGATCCCGTTTCCGGCCGGGGGTGATCCTGTCCTCCGGCCGGGGGTGATCCTGTTTCCGGTCCCGGGCGCCGGTACCCCGGGGCCGGGGGGACTGCCGGGCCCTGTGCCCGGTGCATCCTGGAGCGGTCCGATCGACCGGCCGAGGAGTGATGCGTGTTCACCATCGGGGACTTCGCCCGGCACGGCCGGGTGTCCGCCCGGATGCTCCGGCACTACGACGAGATCGGCCTGCTCCGCCCCGAGCACACCGATCCCCGGACGGGCTACCGCCACTACGGGGCCGCGCAGCTGTCCGCGCTCAACCGGATCGTCGCCCTCAAGGATCTCGGTTTCACCCTGGAGCAGGTGCGGCGGATCCTCGACGAGCGGATCGGTACGGAGGAGCTGCGGGGGATGCTGCTGCTGCGCCGGGCCGAGCTGGAGGCGGCGATGGCGGCGGCCGCCGGGCGGCTGACCGGCGTCGAGGCGCGGCTGCGGTCCATCGAGGACGAGGGCCGGATGCCGGCCGACGAGGTCGTCGTGAAGTCCGTCCCCGCGGTCCGGGTCGCGGAGCTGACGGCGACGGCCCGGAGCTACGGCCCCGAGGACATCAGCCCCGTCATCGGCCCGCTGTACGAGGAGCTGTTCCGGCGGCTGGCGGCGGCCGGGGTCTCCCCGGCCGGGCCGGGTATCGCGTACTACGAGGACGCGCCGGGCGGCGGGGGCGCGGTCGTGGTGCACGCGGCCGTGGCGCTGGGCGGCGAGGTCCGGCCCGGTGACACCGGGACGGCGGTCGTGGTGCTCCCGGCGCTGGAGCGGGCCGCCACGCTGGTGCACCGCGGCTCGATGGACGCGGTGGTCCCGGCGTCGCAGGCGCTCGCCCGCTGGGTGGACGCCCATGGCCACCGCTCCGCCGGTTATGCCCGGGAGGTGACCCTGGAATGCCCGCCGGACCGGTCGAAGTGGGTCACCGAACTCCAGGAGCCGCTGGCCGGACCGCCGCACCGGGCGGTCGGGGCGGCGGCGCGGGCATGATGGGGAGATGCGCGCTGCCCGGCTGATCAAAATGGTGCTCCTGCTCCAGTCGCGGCCCTCGATGACGGGGGCGGAGCTCGCCCGTGAGCTGGAGGTCTCCGAGCGCACCGTGACCCGTGACGCGCTGGCCCTGTCCGAGGCGGGGGTGCCGGTCTACGCGGACCGGGGCCGGGCCGGCGGCTACCGGCTGGTCGGCGGCTACCGCACCCGGCTGACCGGTCTCGGCCGCAGCGAGGCGGAGGCGCTCTTTCTGTCGGGGCTGCCGGGCGCCCTGCGCGAGATGGGCCTGGAGGACGCGGCGTCGGCCGCCCGGCTGAAGGTCTCCGCCGCTCTGACGCCCTCGCTCAGCGATGCCCCGCACTCCGCGGCGCAGCGCTTCCATCTCGACGCGCCGGGCTGGTACCAGGAGCCGGAGACACCTCCGCTGCTCGCACCGCTGGCGGACGCGGTGTGGGGCGACCGGCGGGTGACGGTCGCGTACGAGAACCGGGGCGGCGCACGGGTGGAGCGGGTGCTGGAGCCGCACGGCCTGGTGCTGAAGGCGGGCGTCTGGTACCTGTGCGCGCGGGTGGGCGGCGACGGTCCGGATCCGGCCCGTACCGCCGCGCCGACCGGATCCGCGGCTCCCACGGCCGCCGCGCCGCCGACTCCCGTACGCACCACCGAGGCCGCGCAGCCGCAGGGTCACGCCGCAGGCACCACGGCCGCGCCGTCGCCCGGCCGCGCCGCCCGGGCCTCCGCACCACCCCCGCCGGAATCCGCCGCTCCCGCCGTTCCAACCGCTCCCGCCCTTCCGACCGCTCCCGACGCTTCCGCCACTCCCGACGCGCCGTTCCGGGTGTACCGCATCGACCGGTTCTCCGCCGTCGAACCCACCGCCGCCGGTCCCTTCGGCGACGACGGACTCTTCGACCGGGACCCGGACTTCGACCTCCCCGCCTTCTGGGACGAGCGGGCGGACGAGTTCGCCCGCTCCCTCCTGCGGTCCGAGGTCGTCGTCAGACTCACGGAGGAGGGCGCGCGGCGTCTTCCGTACGCGACGGACCGGGCCGCCGCCCGGCAGGCCCTGGCCGCCGCCGAACCGGACGCCCTGGGCCTGGTGACAGTCGCCCTCCCCGTCGAATCGTCCGAGGTGGCGTACGTCCAGCTGCTCTCCCTGGGCCCGGAGGCCGAGGTGCTGGCCCCGGCGGAGCTGCGGGCCGCCTTCGCCCGGACGGCGGAGCGGATGGCGGAGCGGTACGGCGCACCGCCGCCCGCCGCCGAGGACCGGGACTGAACCGGCCGGGCCGGGCGCCGGGGCCGTAGGGCCGTACCCCCCGGCCCGTCCGCCGTCCGCCGTGCACCGGTCCCCCGGCCCGTCCGCCGGGCGTGCGGCGTCGGGCGTCGGGTGTCGGGCAGTCGCGGGGCGACCCCGGTGGGGCCGGTCCGCGGACCGTCAGCGGTAGCCGGCCGGATCCGGCCGCTCCCCCGCTCGCTCGGCCAGGATGAAGCCCCAGACGTCCGGTGTGCTGCCGTCGGTGTCGGTGACGCCGTACTCCCGGGCGAGCTGCCCGCTGTCGAGGGACTGCCCGTTGAACCGCGCCCGGTCCGGGTCGGCGGCGAGGGCCGCGACCCCGCGGGCGAGATAGGCGGGCGACTCGGAGAGCGCCCAGTGCTCGTCGAGCCGCCCGATGCCGTCCCGCCAGTCCTCCTCGGTCAGCCCGAAGTGGTCGAGCATCTCCTCGGAGCGGAGGAAGCCGGGGGTGACCGCGACCGCGGCGGCGCCGACGGTCTTCAGCTCCTCGCCGAGGATGTACGCCATCCGGATGGGCCCGTTCTTGGCCAGGTCGTAGTAGAAGTTCTCGCGGAGGCCCCGGTTGGTGCGGGCGGTGCCGTCGGTGACCTCGACGACCAGCCCGCCGGGGCGGCGGACCAGCAGCGGCAGGGCGATGCTGCTGGTGATGATGTGGGTGCGGACCCCCAGGTCGATCATCCGCAGTCCGCGGTCCAGGTCGACGTCCCACATCCGGGTGGCGAAGTCGAGCAGCGGATTGCCGCCCCAGACGTCGTTCACGAGGATGTCGAGGCGGCCGTGGTCCCGGTCGATCCGGTCGACCAGCCGCCGTACCTGCGCCGCGTCCAGATGGTCGGTGGGTACGGCGATGCCCTCGCCGCCCGCCGCCGTGACCAGCTCCGCGGTCTGCTCGATCGTCTCGCCCGGGCGGCCCATCTCGCTGACCCGGTCGCGGGTGGTGCGTCCCGTCGCGTACACGGTGGCGCCCGCCGCGCCCAGGGCCACGGCAAGGGCGCGCCCGGCACCGCGGGTGGCCCCCGCGACCAGCGCGATCCGTCCGGCGAGGGGCTGCTGTTTCGGTGTGCTCGCAGTCATGACGACGACCGTGCCAGGCAATCCCGACATCCTCTGTCCGGCTTGGCGGGTGTTTCGCAGCCCTTCACCCGCACCACCCCTCGCCACGCGCCTGCCGCCGCGGGCCCGTCCCGCCCCGCGCCGGCACCCCGGCTCCGGCGGATTACCCCGCTCCGCGTGCGCGGGCCGCCCCGACGCACGATGCTGGACGCGTGATGGACGAGACGGAGTTCTGGGAGATCGTCGACAGCACCCGCGAGGCCGCCGAGGGCGATCCCGAGGACCATGCGGACCTGCTGGTCGAACGGCTGCTCCGGCTCGACCCCGATTCCGTGCTCGACTTCGCGCGCCATTTCGAGGCCCGCTACAACCGTGCGTACACCTGGGATCTGTGGGGCGCGGCGGCCGTGCTGCTGGGCGGTGCCAGCGACGACGCCTTCGACTACTTCCGCTGCTGGCTGATCGGCCAGGGGCGGGAGGTCTTCGAGGGCGGCGTGCACGAACCGGACTCCCTCGCCGAGCTCCTCGACGGTTTCGACGAGGACATCGACGGCGACGGCGAGGAGCTGGGGTACGCGGCCGACGAGGCGTACGAGCAGCTCACCGGGGCGATCGCGCCGGATCTGGGGCTCCCGCCGCAGCCCGCGGAGCCGCTGGGCACCCCCTTCGACTTCGACGACGACGCGGACCTGGCCCGCAGGTTCCCCCGGCTCTGGGAGCGCTTCGGCCCCGAGTGACGGAGGCGGGCGGCCGCTGCCGGGCCCGGGCGCCGGAAGGGCGTCAGTCCAGCCGGCGGGCCATGAGGACGTCGTCCACGTACTCCCCGCCGAGCAGGAACTCGTCCCGCAGGACGCCCTCCACGGTGAAGCCCTCGCTCTCGTACAGGGCACGGGCGGGTGCGTTGTGGCCCAGGACCCGCAGCGTGATCCGTACGGCGCCCTGCCGCCGGGCCTCGTCGTACGCGGCCCGGAGCAGCGCCCGCGCGACTCCGCGGCCGCGGGCGGCCTCCGATACGGCCAGCCCCTGTATCTGGCGGACATGCCGGTTGCAGGGCAGCGGGGTCGGGGGCACCAGCCGGATATAGCCGAGCGGCTCGCCGCCGCCGCCTCCGGCACCGGAGCCGTCCGTGCTCTCCGCCGTACTCGCCGCCGTACTCGCCGCCGTGTTCTCCGCCACGTTCTCCGCCACCAGATAGTGCTCGGGGCGGTGGGTGGAGTCGAAGAAGGGGTCGTACGGGGGCTCCGGCTGGGGCATCACGGCGTGCAGCGTCGACCAGGTGGCACGGTCGAGCGCCCCGAGGGCGGGGCCGTCGCCGGTACGGGCGGCCCGGACCCGGAACGAGTGCGTGGCCGCTACAGGAAGTTCGGACATGCGGGTCACTGTTTCACACCCCGTCACGGGGCAGGATGGCCTTTATGAGGATCGCGGTCTCCGGCTCAACCGGACTCATCGGCACGGCGCTTGTCCACTCCCTGCGCTCCGACGGCCACGAGGTGGTCGGACTGGTGCGCAGGCCCGCGCGCGCCGGGGACGAGGTGGAGTGGGACCCCCGGCGGAAGTACGTCGACACGGCGGGCCTGGCCGGCTGTGACGCGGTGGTCAATCTCGCGGGCGCGGGCGTCGGCGACCACCGCTGGACGGCCGCGTACCGCAAGGAGATCCGGGACAGCCGGGTGCTGGGCACCGCGGCCCTCGCCGAGGCCGTGGCCTCCCTGGACGCCCCGCCCCGGGTGCTGCTGTGCGGCAGCGCGGTGGGCTACTACGGCGACACGGGCGGCCGCGCGGTCGACGAGAGCGCCCCGGCGGGGGCGGGTTTCCTGCCGGAGGTGTGCGTGGAGTGGGAGGCGGCCGCGGCCCCGGCGGCGGAAGCGGGCATCCGGACCGTGTTCGCCCGCACCGGGCTGGTGGTGGCCCGCGGCGGTGGCGCGTGGGGCCGGATGTTCCCGCTGTTCAAGGCCGGTCTCGGCGGCCGGCTCGGCGACGGCCGCCAGTACTGGAGTTTTATCTCCCGGCACGACGAGGTGGCGGCGCTGCGGCATCTCCTCGACACCCCGTCGCTCTCCGGCCCGGTGAACCTCACCGCGCCCGAACCGCTGACCAATCGCGAGATCACCGAGGCGATGTCCCGCGCGCTCCACCGCCCGGCCGTGTTCGCGGTCCCGCGCTTCGCGCTGCGCGCCGCACTGGGCGAGATGGCGTCCGACGTCCTCGCCAGCACCAGGGCGGTGCCGCGGAGGCTGCTGGACTCGGGCTTCGAGTTCGCTTTCCCTGGCATCGACGCGGCCGTCGCCGCGGCCCTCGCCGAGGACTCCCGGGCACGATAGGGCCCTCTCCGGAAGGCCCCGCCCGGCCCATGCGCTCCCCCGGTGCGCTGCCGGCAGGGCGGCCCCCGCGGTGTTGCCGGGATTTCCCGGGCGCGCCCCGCGGCCGTCCGGGCGGGGATACGCCGGACGTACGGGGGAAACCGCGCCCCGGCTGCGCGCCGAGGCCCCCACTGCCTTGCGATGGCCACGCACCGGCCCCCGGCCCCGCGGAGGTGCCTCCGCCCGGCCGCAGGGCCGGGGAGCCGCAGGGCCGGGGAGCCGCAGGGCCGGGGAAGCCGCAGGGCCGGGGAAGCCGCAGGGCCGGGGAAGCCGCAGGGCCCGTCCTCCGGGCGGACGGCGCTGCCTTGCGGACAAGACGCCCGGGTCCGTCACCGGCCGGGCCGGGCCCGCGTGCGTACCGGTGGCCTTCATGGACACGTCCCGCCCTTCCCGCCCAGCTCTCCCTGCCCACGGCCCCCGGCGCGGCGACGACCGCGGCGGCGGGAACCACGGCCGCGCCCCCGGTGGCCGCCGCCAGCCCCGCCGCGGGCCCGCGGCACCGGCCGGGCGGCATGCTCCGGGTGCGGGCGGAGGCGCCGGGACGGCGGCGGCAACGGTGCCGGGGGCGAGGAGACCGCGGCGGCACGGACCTGGTTCGCGGACCTGGTCCGCGGACCGGGCCGCGGACCCGGGCGGCCGCGGCGGTATTCCGGCCAACTGTCCGGTGTCCCACGGTGCCCGGCACCGGGTGGGCGGCGGCCGCCCCCGGGGCCGCGGCAGCCCCGGGCGGGCGCGCGGCTCCCGGGCGCCGGAGGCCGTCGGCGGGACGCACCGCACTCCCGCCGGGGGTCCCGTGCGGTACGCCGCCCCCGTCTCCGCCGTACCGTCCGGGACACCCACCCCGGTGCGCCCGCCGGATATCCGCCCCGGTTTCCCCTCCCGGCTCAGGCCGCCGCACGGGCCGCGCGCCGGGGCCGGTGCCGCCGTTCCCGGCCGCCGGGTACGGCATGTGCCGTCGGCACTCCACCGGGGCATGCCACCGGCCCACCGGGCGCCCGGGCGCCGCTCCCCCGCGCCGAACTGCGACGACACCGTCCGGTGCCATGCGCCCCGCACGCCCCCGTGCCCCGCCGCACGCGCGCGGCGAGGATCGGCCACCCCTCCCTAACCTCGTGCCGAACTCCGGTATTCGTCGGGCCCGTCGAGGGCATGACCCTGTGGGAGCCCGACCTCCCGCCAGCCGTTGCCGACCTCGGGGAGGGGCACGTGCTCAGCAGCACCGCACACCATGCGGACCATGCGGACGTCATCGTCGTGGGAGCCGGTACCGCCGGACTCTCCGCCGCCCTCGCACTCACCGCGGCGGGGATCGGTGTCTCGGTCCTGGAGGCCGCGGACCGGCCCGGGGGCCGGACGGCCACCGAGGAGACCGACGGGTTCCGGCTCGACCGGGTCGGCCGGCTCCTCAGCACCTCCTCCCGGGAGCTGCGCCGCGTCCCGGCCCTGTCGGGCCTGACCCTGCGGCCGTTCGCACCGGGCGTGCTCGTCCACCGGGACAGCAGGCTGCACCGTACGGGGGAGGTGGTACGCCGCCGGGGTCCGGGCGCCGTGCCGTACCCCCGTACCCACCCCGACCAGGCCGAACCCTCCGGCGCGCACGGCGCGTGGGCGGCCCGGAGGAGCGTGGGGGGAGCACTGACCATGGCACGCGCCCTCGCGAGCGCCCCCCGGCCGCTGGACGAGGCCCGGCTGAGCGCCTCGCTGGCCCTGCTCGCGGGCACCTCGGCGGAGCGGCTGGTGTCCCGTCCCGAGCGGTCGGCGGCCGAGGCGATGGCCGCCCGGGGGCTCCCCGCCCGTACGGTCGGGGGCTTTCTGCGCCCGCTGCTGTCGGCCCTGCTCTGCGATCCGGAGCTGACGACGTCGAGCCGGTGCGCCGATCTCACGCTGCGCGGCTTCGCCCGGGGCCGTCTCTGTGTGCCCGAGGGCGGTTCGGGGACGATCCCGGACCTGCTGGCGGCGGCGCTGCCGGCGGGCACGGTACTGACCGGGGTCCGGGTCAAGGAGGCTTCGATCAACCGGGTCAGCACGGAGGAGTACGGCGAGCTGTCCTGCCGGGCGCTGGTCCTGGCCACCGGCGCCCGGGAGGCGGCGGAGCTGCTGCCGGGGCTGCGGGTGCCGGACTTCCACCCGGTGACCCTGGTGCACCATGCCGCGCCCGAGGCGCCCCCGACGGGCGCGGCGCTGGTACTGGACGCCGACCGCACCGGCCCGGTGGCGCACACCTCGGTGATGAGCGCGGTCGACCCGACGCGGGCGCCCGACGGCCGGGCGCTGATCACGTCGGCGGTGCTGGGTACCCCGCCGGCCGGTCTGGACGCGCTCGTCCGGGCCCAGTTGGCGAGGGTGTACGGGGTGCCGACGGACGGCTGGGAGCTGCTCGCGGTCCACCGGACACCCGACGCGGTCCCGGCGATGCCCGCCCCGCACGATCCGCGCCGCCGGGTCCGGGTGCTGTCCGGCCTTTACGTGTGCGGTGACCACCGCGACACGAGCACGGTCCAGGGCGCCCTCCGCTCGGGCCGCCGGGCCGCCCGTGCCGTGCTGCGCGACTTCGGCGTCCCGGGCACCCCGGAGCTGCCCCTGGCGGCCTGACGAAACCCGCCACCGGCCCCGCCGGGTGCTCCCGGCGGGGCCGCGGGGCGGACGGCCCGCCCGGCCCCCTGGCGCCCTAGCCCAGCGCCGCGACCCGCTCGCGGTAGGTGCGGACGGCCGCCGCCTCGCGGTACGGCTCCAGGCGGCGTTCGAAGTCGCGGACGTACTCCAGTGCCCGTACCGAGCGCATCTCCGACGCCTGGAGCGCGGCCTCGGCGCCCAGCGCGCAGGCCTGGTCCAATTCGCCGAGGCCGAGGCGGGCCGTGGCGAGGACCACCCGGCAGAAGAGCCTGCTGCGGGCCAGCCCGTGGGGGCGGAGCTGGAGGGAGCGTTCCGCGTGCTGGACGGCGGGGCGGTACTGCTGGAGGTCGCGGTAGCAGTGCCCGAACTCGTCCGCGAGCTGCGCCTCGTCGAAGAAGCGCGCCCAGTGCGGCACATCGTCTCCGGGCCTGGCCGACTCCAGGGCGCGTTCGGCCCTGACCAGGGAGGCTGTACAGGCGCGGGCCTCGCCGAGGACACCGTGGCCGCGGGCCTCCACCGCATGCAGCAGCGCCTGCACCACCGGCGGGGCGGAGGGGCCGAGACCCTGCTGGGCGACCCTGGTGAGCTGGACCGCCTCGCGTCCGTGGCCCAGATAGACCGCCTGACGGCTCATGGTGACCAGGACGTACGAGCCGTACGCCCGGTCACCGGCGGCCTGCGCCAGCCGCAGCGCCTGGACGAAGTAGCGCTGGGCGAGACCGTGTGCCGCGATGTCGTACGAGGTCCACCCGGCGAGCCGGGTGAGATCCGCGACCGCGCCGAACAGCCTGCGGCCGGTGACCTCCCCGTACGTACCGCGGAGCATCGGCTCGGCCTCGTGCTCCAGATAGCGGACCAGGGCCTGGCGGGCGTGGCCGCCGCCGTACGCGTTGTCGATGGTGCGGAACAGCTCGCCGACCGAGCGCAGCGCCGCGATATCGCCGCTGGAGACCCGCTGGCCCGGGCCCCGTTCGGTGATCCGGTCGGCGGTGCGCTGGCGGGGGACGCCGGTACCGCCCTGGACGGGCACGCGCGGCCCGCCCGGTCCCGCGCCGGGGGTGGGATCGCCGCGCCCGACGCGTTCGTCGGCGCGCCCGATCAGCCAGTCGCGGCTGGGGACGACGAGACCGGCGGGAGTGAAGGCGATCTTGCGCAGCTCGGCATGGCTGCCGGAGTCCTTGCGCCAGAGCCCGCCGACGATCTCCACGGCCTCCTCCGGGGTGGCGGCGAACTCCAGCCCCGCGTAGACCGGGGCACACGCGTCCAGCCCCAGGTCCTGCGCGGACAGCCGTCTGCCGAGGCGGCGGGTGAAGACCTCGGCGATGAGTGCCGGGGTGGTGCCCCGCGGCTGCTGGCCGCGGAGCCAGCGGGTCACGGACGTCTTGTCGTAGCGGAGGTCGAGACCGTGCTCCAGTCCGAGCTGGTCCACTCTGCGGGCGAGCCCTGCATTGGAGAATCCGGCTTCGGCGATGAGTGCGGCGAGCTGGCGGTTGGGGGTGCGCTGCGGGGGTCGTTCCGTCATCAGCCGTGTGGTCTCCTGCCTTCCGGGCCGGTCACAGCCCTCATGGAACGGCGCGAATTTAGCGGCCCGTCCGGCCCGGCCCGCGGGCTTCGCGGGAGCTTCATCCGAACGTGTGAGGATGGGGGGTGCGCTGACGGGAGGAGCCTCCCGGCCGTGGCCGGTGCGCCCCGCCGTACAGTGGCGGGAGTGCGGCGGCCGCGACGGCGCGAAGCAAGGTTCGAAGGAGGCAGTGCCGTGGGTGAGCTGCGGTTCGTCCATCTGGGCTTCGGCGAGGACGCCGTCGAGTACCGGGAGGCGTGGCAGAAGCAGCGCGAGGTCCACGCGGCGCGGTTCGCGGACGAGGTCCCGGACACGTGTCTGCTGCTGGAGCATCCGCCGGTGTACACGGCGGGCCGCCGGACCGAGGACAGCGAGCGGCCCCTGGACGGCACTCCGGTCGTCGACGTGGACCGCGGCGGGAAGATCACCTGGCACGGCCCGGGGCAGCTGGTGGGCTATCCGATCCTGAAGCTGCCGCGCCCGGTGGACGTGGTGGCGCATGTCCGCAGGCTGGAGGAGGCGCTGATCGGCGCCTGTGCCGAGCTGGGGGTTGCGACGAGCCGGGTCGAGGGGCGCAGCGGTGTCTGGGTGCTGGGCGATCCGGTGGAGCAGCGGCCGTCTCTCGGCGGTCTCTCCCTGGACTTCGACCCCCGGCTGCACGACGAGGAGTTCGACCCGCGGCTGAGCGGGCCGGAGTACGCGCCGTCCAACGCGGGCCAGCGGCGGGAGGACCGCAAGCTGGCCGCGATCGGGATCCGGATCGCGAAGGGCGTCTCGATGCACGGTTTCGCCCTCAATGTGAACCCGGACAACACCTGGTTCGACCGGATCGTGCCGTGCGGGATCCGGGACGCGGGCGTCGCGTCGCTCGCGGGCGAGCTGGGCCGCGACCTCACGATCGCCGAGGTACTGCCGGTGGTGGAGCGGCATCTGCGGGAGGTGCTGGAGGGCGCCGCACCGCTGCCGCGGGCGGTCGGGACCACCGGCTGAACCGGCGGCGGAACCGGACGTCACCGCTCCGGGAGCGGTGACGTCGGGAGGCCGGTCCGGGAGTCCGGGCCGGAGCCGCGCGGCGCCGTACGGGAGCCGTCCAGAGCCGTACACAGCCGTTCGGGGGAATGCGCCTCAGCGTGACCGGGTTGTCACGAGGCAGGGCCGTACAAAGCACGGGCGTACCCTGGTGTGCGCCGCAGAATCGAATGCCGCGATAGCAGAAAGGGGCGCCACGTGTCCGCTGTCGCACCCGACGGACGCAAGATGCTGCGCCTGGAGGTCAGGAACAGCCAGACCCCCATCGAGCGCAAGCCCGAGTGGATCAAGACCCGGGCGAAAATGGGCCCCGAGTACACGAAGATGCAGGCCCTCGTGAAGAGCGAGGATCTGCACACGGTGTGCCAGGAGGCGGGCTGTCCGAACATCTTCGAATGCTGGGAGGACCGCGAGGCGACCTTCCTCATCGGCGGTGACCAGTGCACCCGGCGCTGCGACTTCTGCCAGATCGACACGGGCAAGCCGGAGGCGCTGGACCGTGACGAGCCCCGCCGGGTCGGCGAGTCCGTCGTCACGATGGACCTGAACTACGCGACGATCACCGGTGTCGCCCGGGACGACCTCCCGGACGGCGGCGCCTGGCTGTACGCGGAGACGGTCCGGGAGATCCACCGGCAGACCGCCGGGCGCGCGGACGGCCGGACCAAGGTCGAGCTGCTGGCCCCGGACTTCAACGCGGTGCCCGAGCTGCTGGACGAGGTCTTCGCCTCCCGTCCCGAGGTCTTCGCGCACAACGTCGAGACGGTGCCGCGGGTCTTCAAGCGGATCCGCCCCGGTTTCCGTTACGAGCGGTCGCTGGAGGTGCTGACCCGGGCCCGCGAGGCCGGTCTGGTCACCAAGTCGAACCTGATCCTGGGGCTGGGCGAGGAGCGCGCCGAGGTCTCCGACGCGCTGCGGCAGATGCACGACGCGGGCTGCGAGCTGATCACGATCACCCAGTACCTGCGGCCGTCGGTGCGCCACCACCCCGTGGAGCGGTGGGTGAAGCCCCACGAGTTCGTGGAGCTGAAGGAGGAGGCCGAGCAGATCGGCTACTCCGGGGTGATGTCGGGACCGCTGGTGCGCTCGTCGTACCGGGCGGGACGGCTGTACCAGCAGGCGATGGAGAAGCGGCTGTCGGGCGACCGGGCCACGCTGCCCGTCGTGTGAAGTCGGGCACAAGTGATTACCCCTCGGTAATACGGGGGCGGGCGCGGCCCGTATGCTTCCCGCAGGTGGGGACGGCGTACGGGCCGCGCCGGGATTCCGGGCCCGGATATCAGGGTTTCACCGGCGTTTGACCGGTCGGTCACGCACTGGTAACACCAAGCAGTGACCCTGGTGGGACGGCTTCGAAAGCATCCGGTCGACGGCGACCGGAGCGGGCCGGCCGGTGGTCGTGAGCGCCTCCGCGGAACCTGCGGGGAGCCGTGGGCGCCGACGCGCACCGCCCGCCGGGCACCACACGCCGGACACGACCCGCACCGTGTACGACCCGTACCGCACCGCACCCACCTGTACGAACCGCACCGTCCGCCCGACCGTGACCGGTCTTCCCCCGCCGCCAGGCGGCCCCGGCCGCGGTCACCGTTCCCGAAGGGGGTCCCGCCATGCAGGCCGCCGAGGCACGTACCGTACGCGCCACCGCCCTCCCGTCCGTGACCGGCGCGCTGCGCGCCGTGGAGTCCCTGCTGCTCGGCAGCGGCCAGCGCACCGCCCGCCGCAACGCGTGGACGGCGGTCCTGGAGGACCGCCGCCGCGCCAGGGACCGGGTCGAGACGGAGCACGTACTGGAGGCCGTGGCTGAGCGCACGCCCCGGGCCACGTAAACTTCGCTGTATGGCGAGGAAGGCAAAAACGGACAGCACTGACGCTGCTGCGAACCCGGGGCGACTGAAGCAGATCGCCCTCACCTACAAGATGACCCGCAAGGCCGACCCGCTGGTCGGTCTGGTCATCGCGGCCGTAGGAATCGTCACCTTCGGTGTCTTCCTCGGAATCGGCTTCTGGGTCGGCTACCCGATCTATCTCGGCATTCTCGGCTTCCTGCTCGCCTTCCTTTCGATGGCGATCATTTTCGGCCGCCGGGCCGAGCGGGCGGCCTTCGGCCAGATGGAGGGCCAGCCGGGTGCGGCGGCCGCCGTCCTGCAGAACGTGGGCCGCGGCTGGACGACCACCCCCGCGGTGGCGATGAACCGCAGCCAGGACGTGGTGCACCGGGCGGTCGGCCGGGCGGGCATCGTCCTGGTCGCCGAGGGCAACCCCAACCGGCTGAAGCCGCTGCTGGCGGCCGAGAAGAAGAAGATGTCGCGGGTCGTGATGGACGTTCCGGTGCACGACATCGTCGTGGGTACGGACGAGGGCCAGGTGCCGCTGAAGAAGGTCCGTACGACCATGCTGAAGCTGCCCCGGGTGCTCTCCGGCCCCCAGGTGACCGCGACCAACGACCGGTTGCGCGCGCTGGGCGACCTGCTGAGCAATATGCCGGTGCCGAAGGGCCCGATGCCCAAGGGCATGCGGATGCCGCGCGGCGGCCCGAAGACACGCTGACCGAATCCCGCCTGAAACGAGAAGCGGGGGCGCCCGGAGGATCTCCGGGCGCCCCCGCTTCTCTGCTGTTCACCGCCGGTGCGGGCGCGCCCGGCGGCGGGGCTGCGTCACCGGGGGGCGCGGGGCCGTATCACCGGGCCCTCGTTCGGACCCGGGCCCGCGGTCCGCGCTCCGGCCGTACCCGGCTCCGGCCCGGTCTGCTCCGGTCCATCGGTCGGCGGCCCGACACCGTACGGCCCGGTCCGGCCGGCCCGAGGGACCACTCCGGACCCGGTCCGCGCGCCCGGCCCTGATCAGACCGCCTCCGAACCCCGCCCGCGCGCCCGGTTCCGATCGGTCCTGGCCGGTACCGGAACGAACCGGACCGCACCGCACCGCACCGGGATCCGGATCAGATCCGTACCTGGACGGCCTTGGCGAACCGGTCGTGCAGTCCGCGCCCGTCGCGGTCCCAGATCAGGGCCGGGAGCCCCAGGCAGAGCAGCACACTGCGCAGGAGGACCCGGCCGAAGGGCAGCGGGCCGCCCTCGACCGCGACCACCCGGAGCCGGAAGAGCCGCTTGCCGGGGGTGAAGCCGACCGTCCCGAGCGTCAGCACGCTCAGCACGAGGAAGATGCCGAGCGCCCAGTTGCCGCCGGTCTGGCGGTTGCCGTCGGCGAAGAACGCGCTCGCGACCAGGAAGCAGAGCCCCCAGTCCACGAAGATGGCCCCCAGCCGCCGCCCGGTGGGCGCGATGGAGCCGGGCCCCTCCTCGGGCAGCCCGAGCCGCTTGCCCCGGTACCCGAAGTCGACGCCCATGTCCTCGGCCGCCGCGCGGGGTCCGGAGAGCCACGATCCGATTGCTTGCCTGTTGTCCACCCGTCCACGGTACTGCGCCCCGGTCCGTCCCCCGGGGCCGGGGCAGCCCCCGGACGGTGCTCCCGGACCGGTCCGGGGTGATGTATCCGACTCCGGCGACCCGCCCGGTTAACGCGGCCGAAACAATCGGGTCATGCTGGAGAAATCCCCTCTGCCTATCGTCGGGCCTGCGTGTGGCCACCGCACTGGCCGTACGGACGAGCTACCAACCCGCCCCCGCCCGGGACGGGAGTAGGAGGAGTTGGATGTTCCAGAACGCCGACGACGCGAAGAAGTTCATCGCCGACGAGGACGTCAAGTTCATCGACGTCCGGTTCTGCGACCTGCCAGGTGTGATGCAGCACTTCACCATCCCGGCGGGCATCTTCGACCCGGCGGAGGAGCTGGCCTTCGACGGCTCGTCGATCCGCGGTTTCCAGGCGATCCACGAGTCCGACATGGCGCTGCGCGCCGACCTGTCCACGGCCCGGGTCGACCCGTTCCGCCGGGACAAGACGGTCAACATCAACTTCTTTATCCACGACCCGATCACCGGCGAGCAGTACAGCCGTGACCCGCGCAACATCGCCAAGAAGGCGGAGGCCTACCTCGCCTCCACCGGCATCGCGGACACCGCGTACTTCGGCCCGGAGGCGGAGTTCTACGTCTTCGACTCGGTCCGCTTCAGCACCTCCGCGAACGAGGGCTTCTACCACATCGACTCCGAGGCCGGCGCCTGGAACACCGGTGCGGTCGAGAACAACCGCGGTTACAAGGTCCGCTACAAGGGCGGCTACTTCCCGGCCCCGCCGGTGGACCACTTCGCCGACCTGCGTGCCGAGATCTCCCTGGAGCTGGACCGTCAGGGCCTCCAGGTCGAGCGCCAGCACCACGAGGTGGGCACGGCCGGCCAGGCCGAGATCAACTACAAGTTCAACACCCTGCTGGCCGCCGCCGACGACCTGATGCTCTTCAAGTACATCGTGAAGAACGTCGCCTGGCGCAACGGCAAGACCGCGACCTTCATGCCGAAGCCGATCTTCGGCGACAACGGCTCGGGCATGCACGTCCACCAGTCGCTCTGGCAGAACGGCTCCCCGCTCTTCTACGACGAGCAGGGTTACGCGGGCCTCTCCGACACCGCCCGCTACTACATCGGCGGCATCCTGAAGCACGCCCCGTCGCTGCTGGCCTTCACCAACCCGACGGTGAACTCCTACCACCGCCTGGTCCCCGGCTTCGAGGCCCCGGTCAACCTGGTCTACTCGCAGCGCAACCGCTCCGCCGCGATGCGCATCCCGATCACGGGCTCCAACCCGAAGGCCAAGCGCGTCGAGTTCCGCGCCCCCGACCCGTCCTCCAACCCGTACCTGGCCTTCTCGGCCCTCCTCCTCGCGGGCCTCGACGGTGTCAAGAACAAGATCGAGCCGGCCGAGCCGATCGACAAGGACCTCTACGAGCTGGCCCCCGAGGAGCACGCGGGCGTCCCCCAGGTCCCGACCTCCCTGCCGGCCGTCCTCGAAGCCCTGGAGCAGGACAACGAGTACCTCCAGGCCGGCGGTGTCTTCACCTCCGACCTGATCGAGACGTGGATCGACTACAAGCGCACCAACGAGATCGCCCCGATCCAGCTCCGCCCGCACCCGCACGAGTTCGAGCTGTACTTCGACCTCTAAGCCGCGGACCGGCCCCTGCCCGGGCCCGAGGCCCGGACACGTGCCGTAAGCCGTTGAACGACCGAGGGCCGCCACCTCCCGCTGGAGGTGGCGGCCCTCGGTCGTGCGGTCAGCCGCGTGGGCCACCGGTCCGGAAGGACACCGCCTTCGCCGGGAGCGGTCAGCGCTTCTTCCGCTTCCGCTGCTGCTTCGGTGTCCATGCGCCACGGTGGTGCTGGCAGCGGGAGTAGCCGATCATCGCCGGGTTCTGGCATGGTCTGCCGTTCGCGGTTTCGGTCGAACCGCACTTGGTTTGCTTTCCCATGCTTCCTCCTGTCCGCTCCTCTTCCTGAGCGCATCGTCGGGGACGGGTACGGTCCACGTCCCCGAGCCGGAGGAGTTCGGCCGGTTCGCGGCGCGGCACGGCCGGTTCCGGTGAACGGCGTTGCGCGGTACGGCTGCTGGCGCCGGAACGGTGCGCGGGGCGCGGGGGCGGCGTATTTCCGGCGTACTCGTGGGCGCGGTGAAATGACCATGGAGCCGGAAGCCCTATGGTGTTCCGCATGGCCGCTCCCGAACTCATCCGTATCGTCACCCGCTCCTCCCCCATGGCCCTCGCCCAGGTGGAGCGCGTACGGGCCGAACTGGCCGCCCTGCACCCGGGGATCCGGACCGAAGTCGTGCCCGTCACGACCTCCGGGGACCGCTGGATGGGCGATCTTTCGAAGCTCGGCGGGAAGGGCGCGTTCACCAAGGAGGTGGACGCCGCTCTGCTCGCCGGGGAGGCGGACCTCGCGGTGCACTGCGTCAAGGATGTCCCGGCCGACCGGCCGCTGCCCGCGGGGACCGTGTTCGCCGCCTTCCTGGCCCGGGACGACATCCGGGACGCGCTGGTCCACCCGGACGGCCTCACGCTGGACCGGCTGCCTCCGGGCACCCGGATCGGCACCTCCTCCGTGCGCAGGATCGCCCAGCTGGCGGCCTCCCATCCGGAGTTGGAATGTGTGCCGATGCGCGGCAACGCCAACCGGCGGCTGGAGAAGCTGGCGGCCGGTGAGGCGGACGCCCTGCTGCTGGCCGCCGCCGGGCTGGAGCGGATCGGACGTACGGACGTGATCAGCGAGGTCCTTTCGGTGGAGACCATGTGCCCGCCGATCGGCGCGGGCATCCTGGCCCTCCAGTGCCGTCAGGACGACACCGAGACGATCGACCTGGTCAGCGGGCTCGGCGACCCGGCCGCGCATCGGGAGGCCACCGCCGAGCGGATGTTCCTCCATGTGCTCCAGGGGCACTGCAACTCCCCCATCGCCGGGTACGCCAGGGCCGAGCGCAGTGGGGAGCTGTCACTGCGCGCCAAGGTCTTCACCCCCGACGGCAAGCGGGTCCTCAACGCCCATGAGTGGGCGGGGCCGCTGGACCCGGCGACCCTGGGCACCTCGGTCGCGGTCGCCCTGCTGCGGCAGGGCGCGCGGGAGCTGATCGACGAGATTCCGCACTGAGGCACGGCTCCCGCGGCCCGGGGGCCCAAGGCGGGCGGTACTGCCCGGTCCGGTGTCCCCGCCGCGCTGCGGGGCACCGGACCGGGCACGTACGGACGCCGTGGGCTCAGCGGCCGTACCGGATCAGGGCCCTGACCATCCGGCAGGTGGTGTCGGACGGCGGGTGGATACCGATGCTGTCGGCCGTCGTCCGGATCCGGATGTTGTCGGCGGTCGCCGGGTGGTGAACGCCGGAGTCCAGCAGGGCTATCGCCAGGCGCATCGCCTTGAGCCGGCGGTTGTGCGTCACATACCACTCACGCGGCCGGCCGGCCGGGAGGGGTGCCTTCGTCAGGGGGGCGGGCGCCGCGGTGTGCCCCGCGGCAGGCTTCCTCATGAGTCTGGATACGGCCATCGACAACCTCCAGTTGCGGTGGCGGGACCATCCCGAACTGGTGTCCATTCTACTGGGGGCCACTGACAATCGGCCCTGGCCAGACGGGGTGCGCGCTACCGTTGGGGGCATGGAGATCTGGATCAATCCCGCCTGTTCCAAATGCCGTGGCGCCCTCGGTCTGCTCGACGCCGAAGGGGCGTCGTACACCGTCCGGCGCTATCTGGAGGACGTCCCCGACGCCGGTGAGATCCGGGAGGTCCTCGGCAGGCTCGGGCTGGAGCCGTGGGACATCACCCGCACCCAGGAGGCCGCGGCCAAGGAGCTGGGGCTGAAGGGGTGGCCCCGGGACGAGCAGTCCCGGGACCGCTGGGTCGAAGCGCTCGCCGCCCACCCCAAGCTCATCCAGCGGCCGATCATCACGGCCGACGACGGCACCGCGGTGATCGGCCGCACGGACGAGGCCGTCCGCGACGCCCTACGCCGCAGCGCTTAGCACTGCACGACGAGCCGGGCCCGGTCGAAGCGGCGGGCGGCGAGGTCCTCGGGGGCGATCAGCCAGTAGAGGGTGCCCTCGTCCGCCCATGTCGTCCTCGCGTCGCTGTCGCTGCTGAACTGGGCGAGCAGGGTCCAGCGCTCCGTCTCCTGGTCCAGAGACCGGTCCTCCTCCGGGTGGGGGCCGTCGAATACGGAGTAGGCGATCTCGTACTCCACCGGGCCCTGGATGGGCAGGGCGTGGCCGCCGAGCTGGTGGCCGATCCAGCCGCGCAGGTGGGCGAAGGCCCGCAGGAACGGCTTGAGCCCGGCCGGGGTTTCCCGGGGGTGGGGCCAGTCCCGGCTGTCGCCGAGCAGGACCTGCCGCACCTGGGGAAGTCCCTGGTCGGGAGCGCTCTGCTCGATGTGCGCAGCGAGCTCCACGCGGGGGAACGCGGCCAGGGCCGGGGGTGTGTCCGCCGGGAGGACGGGGGTGCCCTCCGGGATGTACAGCACCCGGCTCCCGGGCCGGGTTTCGGGGTCGTAGACGGAAACGACGGCGTCTTCGTCGGCCTGACCGTCGAAGTAGAAGAAGAGCAGAGTCCCGTCCGGTGGGAACTGCTCGGCGAGCCCGTCACGGGGCAGCGCGGCACACCGCACTGAAGCAATGAACGACAGTGGTCCGTATCCGGGCCACTCGGGCCAGTCGGTCCCGGCCGGAAGCTCCGGCCTCCCGCCGAGGACGGCCACGGTCTGCTCGCCCGCCGCGGTCCGGCGAAGGCGCAGGCAGGGGCGGAGCAGCGCCGTCCAGCGCCCCGCAAGATCGCTGGGTAGATGTTCGGCAGCAAGCCGGGAGTACCGCTCATCGGTCATGAGTCCCATCGTCTCCGACGCCGCTGACAGTCGGCCCCGGGTCAGCGGCGCCCGCCTTGGCGGTCAGGGGCCGGTGAGGTGGGCTTCCGCCTCGGCGAGGATTTCCGTCAGGCGCAGGCCGAAGCGGATGTCGCAGTCCGCCGGGCGGCCTGTGCGCACGCTCTCCAGGAGGGCGTCCACCGCGGCATGGAACGCGGTGACGGGGTCGGACCACCCGGGCAGGGTCGCCGGGCCCTGGTCGCCGAGGAGTTCGAGGCGGACGACAGCGGCCTTCGGCGGGGCGGCCAGGCCCACCGTCGCCGTGCTGGAGGCTCCCGAGGCATGGCGCAGTGCCAGATGGACCGTGTCCTCGGGGCCGCGGAGCGCCGTCACCGCGGTCACCTCGCCCAGGACGGGGATCAGTACGGAGAGCACATGCGGGCCCAGGTCCCAGAGGCCGCCCTTCTCCCGCCGCCAGGGGGAGTCGACGGCCGGGGCCTCGGACCCCGGGTGGTAGAACGAGCCCAGCCAGTGGGCGGATGCGGTGAACCAGCCCTCCGTCGCCGCCTGTTCGGCTACCCAGGCACGGGTCGCCGGGGCGAACCGGAGCGTCAGGAAGACCACCGAGGCCACACCCGCCTCGGCCACGGCGTCCGCCGCCGCCCGGGCCTCCGGCACCCGGGTCGCCACCGGCTTGTCCAGCAGCACATGGCAGCCCGCCCGGGCGGCCCGGACCACCAGGGGCGCCTGGACGTCGGGCGGTATCGCGAAGGCGATCGCGTCGGAGGCGGCGAAGAGGTCGTCGAGCCCCTCCTCACCGCTGTACGCGGCGGTGTCCCAGGCCTCGGCGAGGGCGCCGGCGGCCTCCGGGCGGCGGGCCCAGACTCCGCTGAACACGACATCGTCATGAGCCGCGAGGGCGGGCGCCTGGGTCGCCCCGGCCCATGGTCCGGCCCCGACGAGCCCGATCCGGAGCCGCCCCGGCCCGCGCCCGGGGTCCGCCGCCCGGGAGCCGTCCGCCGGAAGATCCGCCGAGAGATTCCCCGCCGGGGTGTCCGGATGCTCCGTGCCGGCTGTCGCTGTCGTCCGCTGATTCGTCATGCGGACAGTCTGCCCGCCGCTCTCCGCCCGGCCCCCGTTTTATCCACAGCGCCGGACAATGGTGCGATGTTAGGTTGAACGCACCGGCCGCGGGACTCCGGTGCGACTTCCGGAACTTGCCTCTGAAGCGATGTCGACGCTGTTCGCACCCCCATTCCCCGGCCGGTTTTTCCTGCCTGCGTGCCCCCTGGGCCGTGGTTGTCGTACCCGGAGTGGATGGAGGGCGGGCCGGCCGTGAATCCCGTAGGGCCCGTAGGGGCAGAAGAGCACGCGGAACCCGAGGAGGCCGTGGGGGACACCCGCTCCGACCTCGTCGCCGCCGAGGACCTGCTCCTCCTCGTCAATGCGGCGATCACCGCCACCGGTCAGCGCGAGTTCCGTTCCGGCGCCGCCGAGCAGCGGCTGTCGCTGGCCTTCCTCCATGAGTACGTCCAAGTCAACCACCGCTCCCTCTACGCCGCGGTGCTCGCCCTCGACATCAACGACCACAACGCGGCCCTGATCGCCGAACGGCTGCTGCGCACCGCGCGCGAGGCCACCCCGGAGCAGAAGCGCACCGAGGGACGGCTGATCGCCGCACGGCTCGCCCTGCTCCCGCCGCAGCGCGTCTACCGCCTCTTCCGGGCGCTGCGCACCGCGGGAGTGAACAACCGCCGCACCCGCGCGGTCCAGCGGGACTGGCTGGCGGCCCGGCCCGATCTCGGCCTGGACGCGGTCAAGTACCGGCGGGAGCTGAAGGCCGCCGTCCGGCACGCCCACCTCCCGGCCCGGGTCCTCGACACCGGCCGCGCGGGCGAGCTCGGCGACTTCCTGTTCCGGCCCGGCGCCCGGCCCCGCTACGCCCATCCGCTCCTCGACGCCCACCGCCGCGCCCACTACGAACAGCAGGCGGTCTACGAGCTGCCGTTCACCGTCGCCGAGGGTTTCGCCGCGCGCCACGGCATTCCCCGGGAACGGTTCCTGGAGCGCATCGCGCCCCGGATGACCCGGCTGGAGAAGCTGCGCACGGCGGAGGCGACCGGCGGACGCACGGCGGAGCAGGAGCTGTCGGAGCTGCCGCTCACCCGGCTGGCGCTCTATGTACTTGCTCTCCCCCGCGCCGAGCGGGCCGCCCGCCGGACCGTGCTGACGGCAGCGCTGCGGGCGGCCGCCCGGCGTGCCGCGGGGCCCGCGGCGGGGACCTGGGGGCGGGTGTCGGCGGTGCTGGACGACAGCTACTCCTCGTACGGCTCCGGGGTGAAGCGGCGGCGGCCCCTCGCGGTGGCGCTGGCGGCGCACTTCCTGCTGGAGGCGCTCGCCGCGGCGTACCGCCCGCACTGGACGTCGGGACTGACCGATCCGCTGATGGCACACCCCGTGGGACCGACCCCGCTGGGCACCCGGATCCTCGACGCCCTGGCGGACTCCCCCGCCCGGCTGGTGATCGTCTCGGACGGCTGGGACAACGCGCCGCCCGGGCTGGCGGGCGAGGTGCTGCGGCTGTGGCGCGGCATCCCGGCCCCCGGCCGGGCCACCGCGGTCGTCCATGTGAATCCCGTGTACGACGCGGACGGATTCGACGTACGGCGGCTCGCGCCCTCGGTGCCGACGGTGGGCATCCGGGACGCGGAGGACCTGGCGGCCCTGGTGGAGATCGCGAGGTTCGCGGAGGGCCGGACCCGCCCCGCCGAGCTGCGGGCCTATCTGGACCGCCGTTCGGAGCGGTTTCTGCTCGCCCATGAGCGGCGCACCCATGACCGGCGCGCCCGGGACCGGCTCACCCATGACCGCAGCGCCGACGGGGAGCGCGCCCGGGAGCGGGACACCCAGGAGCAGCGCGCCCGCGAGCGGGGGAAGCCGCGCGGGAAACGGAACGACGACGCGAGTACGGAGGGCGGGCGGGGATGAGCGGGCTGGACATGACCGGACTCACCACCGGTCCGGCTCAGGTATGGGGCGGTATCCGGCTGGTGCCGCTGCTGCGCGACGCGCCCGTCGCGGGGCTCCGGCTCCACCGCGACCTGCGCGGTACGGACGGGGCGCAGGAGGAGGCGGAGGAGTACGAGGGGCCCTGCGGCGGTGTGTCGTACGTTCCGCACGCCTTTGTCGCCGACTGGTCGGGCGGCGGCGGTCCCGGGGCCTCGTACGGCACCCGGCTGGGCCCCGGCGGCGGTCCGGCGGAGCCCGTACGGATCCCGGTATCCGCGCACCGGCGCCCGGTCCGCCGGCTCCGGGACTCGGGGCGGCGCGGCCCGCGCCGTCCGTCCCGGGCCTCGGACCGCCTGCGGTTCCTGCCGCTCCAGGTCGCGCTGGCGGGCTATCTGTCGCTGCACTTCCGCGGCCCGTCGGTCGCCTGGGACGAGTGGTCCCGGTCGGCGGTGCGGAACGGCCTTTCGCCGCGGGAGGAAGCGGCGTACACCGGGACGTCCGTCCCCGGGCTCGGTGAAGCCCTGCGGATCTTCGAGATCCACCCCCGGCAGTGCGGAGTGCTGCTCTACGCGGCCGACGCCCTCGCCGCGGCCTTCGTGGTGCCGCATCCGGCCGACTACCGTGCCCTGCACGGCACGCTGGTGGAGGACCTGTACGGGGAGCTGGTGTACCAGTACGCCTACTTCGCGCGCCCGGTGCCCGCTTTCGAGGCCCGGCTCGGCGACGGGCGGCATCTGCGGTCCCTCGCGGATCTGCGGGCCGCCGCCCGGAACGCGGAGGCGGCCTGGCGCCGTGATCACGACACCGTACTGGCGGCGGGCCTGCTGACCGGCGGCTACCGCTTCGAGCGGGTGTACACGATGGACGGCTTCACCGTTCAGAGGTTCCTGCCGGGGTTCGAACCCGGACGGGAGCAGCACATCGGGGAGCTGATCCGCGACCACAAGGGGCGGACGGCCTATCTGAAGACGTTCCGGCTCTCGGAGGCGCAGGTGCGCCGGGGGCATCTGCTGGACGCGCTGCACCGCGAGGACTGGCATCCGGAGCGCACCGCGGCGGCGCTGGGGACGACCGCCGAGGAGCTGGTGCGGCGGATCACCAGCGCGGGCTTCGCTTCACTGCTGAAGCACGGAGCGCAGCGGCCACAGGCGTAACACGGGGTTCACAAACGGGCAACGGATGGGAAATCGCCCGTTGACAGGCTGCGGAGCAACCCCGCAGCACCCGCAAAGGATGAGGCCCGTGAGCATCAAGGCTGAGTACATCTGGATCGACGGCACCGAGCCGACGGCCAAGCTCCGTTCGAAGACCCGGATCCTTCCGGCCGGTGCCGAGCTTCCCCTCTGGGGTTTCGACGGGTCCAGCACCAACCAGGCCAAGGGTCACGCGTCCGACCGGGTCCTGAAGCCGGTGTACTCCTGCCCGGACCCGATCCGCGGCGGGGAGCACCTCCTGGTGCTGTGCGAGGTCCTCAACACGGATATGACGCCGCACTCCTCCAACACCCGCGCGGAGCTGGTGGAGCTGTCCGAGCGGTTCGCCGCGCAGGAGCCGATCTTCGGTATCGAGCAGGAGTACACGTTCTTCGACGGCGACCGTCCGCTCGGCTTCCCGGTCGGCGGCTTCCCGGCGCCCCAGGGCGGCTACTACTGCGGTGTCGGTGTGGACGAGATCCACGGCCGTGACGTGGTCGAGGCCCACCTGGAGAACTGTCTCACCGCCGGTCTCGGCATCTCGGGCATCAACGCCGAGGTCATGCCCGGCCAGTGGGAGTTCCAGGTCGGCCCGCTGCCGCCGGTCGAGGTCGCGGACCAGCTCTGGATCGCCCGCTGGCTGCTCTACCGCACCGCCGAGGACTTCAAGGTCGCCGCGACCCTGGACCCCAAGCCGGTGAAGGGCGACTGGAACGGCGCGGGCGCGCACACCAACTTCTCGACGAAGGCGATGCGGGAGTCGTACGACGCGATCATCACCGCCTGCGAGTCGCTGGGCGAAGGCTCCCGGCCGATGGACCACGTGAAGAACTACGGCGCGGGCATCGACGACCGGCTGACCGGTCTGCACGAGACCGCCCCGTGGAACGAGTACAGCTACGGCGTGTCGGACCGGGGCGCGTCGGTCCGGATCCCGTGGCAGGTCGAGAAGGACGGCAAGGGGTACATCGAGGACCGCCGGCCGAACGCGAACGTCGACCCCTATGTGGTGACCCGGCTCCTGGTGGAGACGTGCTGCACGGCGCTGGAGAAGGCCGGTCAGGTCTGACGGATCGACAGGCCGGCAGGCCGGCAGACCGACGGGGCAAGGGTGAAGGGTGAAGGGGTGTACGCCGGGCGACGGCGTGCACCCCTTTCGCACGCCCGGGCGGGTGCGCCGCCCCGGCCGTACGCCGCCGTTGCGGGCCACCGGTACGGGCCGCGGCGACGGGCCTTCGTTGCAGGCCGCGGTGACGGGCCGTCGTGGCGGGGCCGTCGTTGCGGGGCCGCGGTTTCGGCACGCATCCGGGCCCCCACGGCCCGCACCCTCGCGCGTTCCCCGGCGGCGCAAACCTCCCGCCGGTGTGATGAGACAGGCATCTCGACAGGTGAGAGACTCCCTCCTTAACGGGGAGTTCATCTGGTTCAATGAGCACATGACCGGCTTCCAGAACTCCGTGACGGGTCCCAGTGACCTCGAACCGTTCTGGCCTTCCCGGCAGCACCACGACTTCGACCGGGTGTGTTGCCGCGCGGTGAACGCGCGGGCCCTCTAAAACCGGTCTTCCGGCCTTCGGCCAGCGCGCACGACGTACGTCCGTACCACCGACTCGTCGACCCCTCCGCGCGAAAGAGAGCTGACCTCTCATGGCGAATATCGTCAACTCCCGTACCCGTACGTTCTCGCAGGCCGCGGCGGTCGGCGCGCCCCGCGCCGCCGTTACCGCCCCGGGCCGGGCCGGGGTCCTGCCGCCCGCCGCGCGCCCGGAGCGCCACCGGCTGCGGGCCGTCGCCCCCGACGAGGTCGTACCGCCCGGCGCGCTGCGCACGCTCACCGAGCTGCTGCCGCCCGGCGCGACCTGGCTGCCCGCGCCCCAGCACCAGGTGCCCGCCCTGCCCGGGCGGCCGCCGATGGTCGGCTATCTGGTCCTCGTGCCCGCGGACCAACTGCCGTCCGCCCCGGCCCCGTCCGCGGTCCGGGACCCCGCGGTGCCCGCCGCCGCGCCCGCCGCGGCTCCGGCGGCCCGCGGCTCCCTGCCGTCCGTCCAGGGCGGTGACGGGCCGGTGGCGATCGACCCGGCCGAGCGGGTGGCCCGGGTCGGGGGCCGGGCGCTGGACCTGACGTATCTGGAGTTCGAGCTGCTGGCGCATCTGGTGGCCAGGCCGCAGCGGGTGCACACCCGGGACCATCTGGTGACGACGGTATGGGGGTACGGGCACGTGGGTGACGGCCGTACGGTCGACGTCCATATCGCCCGGCTCCGGCGAAAGCTCGGTGCCGAGCACCGGCACACCATCCAGACCGTCCGGCGCGTGGGCTACAAGTACGCCCCCTGAGCCGGGTACGCGCCCCGGGCCGGGGGTGCCGGGTGCCCGGCGGGGCGCCATGAGCGTGTCCGGCCGGGCGCGCGGCGGCCGGTACGCCGGTTCCGGGGGCGTGCCCGGCCGGACACCTGTTTTCTCGTACGGGCCGGTCCCCGGCCCCGGGTGCCGTACCCGGGGCCGGGGACCGCGGCGTTTCGCGGAAGCGCCGTGTTCCCGAGGTGCCCGCGGGTCCGTACGGGTCGGCGGGAGCCGTACGGACCGTGCGGTACCGCGGTGCGTCAGGCCGCCGCGCGGCCGGCCCGGGCCTTGGCCACCAGTCCGAGGACCGCGTCCACCACCAGGAACGCCAGCAGGCTGATCCCGAGCAGCGGAATGAACCAGCCGACCAGGACGGTCAGCGCCGCCAGCAGCGCAAGAGCGAGTGGCGGAACCTTTCGCCAGGCGCCGCGGGGCACCGGGCGGCCGACCGGGGAGCGGCCCTTGGTGGGCCGTCGCAGCCACCACATCCGGTAGCCCCAGAAGATCACCAGGATCAGGGCCAGCGCGAGGGCGGCCAGCAGAAGCTGGTTCACCAGCCCGAACAGGACTCCCATATGGGCGTCGATACCGAATCGGGTGAGCTTCGCGAGCATCGGGTGCTCGGAGAAGCGGAGTTCGTCGATGACCTTGCCGTCGGCCGGGTCGACGGCGACGGAGTCGAGATGGACGGGGAAGGTGGCGTCCGTCTCCTTGATGACATAGCCGGTGCCCTCGCCGGGCAAGGTGATCGCCAGCTTTCCGCCGATGCCGGCCGCGCGGGCGGACGCCAGCGCGGCGTCGATGCCGACGTCCGGGCCCTGGTGCGCGGCACCGCCACCGCCGCCGCCGTGGCCCGCGTGGTCGCCGCCGCCGGAGGAGCCGTCGAGGCTCGCCGAGACCGCGGGGGTGGCACCGCCCAGCTGGTCCTGGACGGCGCCGATGTTCTCACCGGCGTAGCGGGACCAGGTCAGTCCGGTCGCGGAGAGGACGACCAGTCCGACGACGGCCCAGAGGCCGACGACACCGTGCCAGGAGAGGGTCCCGCGGCGCCCCTTGGTGCCGCGTTCGGGCACGAACAGGGCGCGCCGGGAGGCCCTGCGGCGGCCGAGCCAGAGGGCGAGTCCGCCGAGCGCGACGACCCAGAGCCAGCTCGCGGCCAGTTCGCTGTAGTTGCGGCCGAACTCGCCGAGGTGCAGATCGCGGTGCAGCTCGTCGAGCCAGGTCCGCAGCGGGAGGGCACCGGAGCTGCCGTACGAGGGCAGCTCGCCGCGTATCTCACCGGTGCGGGGATTGACGAAGACCGCGAGGGAGGTGCCTTCGGGGATCCCGGGGGCGTCCATCAGCACCCGGGTGGTGTCGCGTTCGCCGGTCGCGGGCCAGACCGCGGTGACGGTGCCGTCGGGGCGTACGTTGCGGGCGGCCGCGACCTGGTCGGCGAGGGTCAGCGGGCCCTCGTAGCGGTCGCCGGCGGGCACGGTCAGTTCCTGCCGGTAGACGACCTTCTCGGCCTGGAAGGAGAGTGCGTAGAGCAGTCCGCTGACGGCGGCGATCAGCAGCAGGGGGGCGATGAGCAGACCGGCGTAGAAGTGGATCCGGAGGACGAGGGGGCGCAGCCTGCTCCAGAGGGAGCCGGTCACCGCCTCCTGTTCGGTCTCGGTTCTGCCGTGGGCAGGGGTGTCGATGGCCATGGGTGTTCCTGAAGGTGAGTGTGTTGACATGGGGGGATGCGGCCCCCGGTCAGACAGCGGCTCCAGGGGCCGTGGCACGGTGGCGGTACGGCGGCCGCGGCGGGCCGCGGCGCACCAGGGTGTGGCCGAGGAGTACGGCGGCACCGGCGCGGGCGGGCGAGGTCGTCCGGGATACGGCCGGGCGGCGCGGGGTGCGGGGGGTGTCCGGGGAGGCGAGCAGCAGCCGCAGCGGGGTGAAGGCGAGGGCGGCGCAGGCGCGGGCCAGTTCGAAGAACGCCTTCTCGCCGCGGGCGAGCCAGAGGGCGCAGACGGCGGCGGCGAGGACATGGGCGACGAGCATGCCCGTACCGCCGGTCAGCAGGTTCTCGGGCAGGCCGGTGCCCGCGAGTCCGCCGGTGGGGGTGGTGCCGGGGGCCGTGCCGGTGCTCGCGGTGCCCATGGCCGTGCCCGTGCCCGTCCCGTAGCCGGGCCCGTGGCCGCCGGAGGGAGTGGTGGAGTGCCCCTGGGCGCCGGCGTAGAGATAGTGCAGTGCGCCCTGGGCGGCGAGCAGCCCCGTACCGATGGCGAGCGGACCGCGGCGGCGGGCTCCGGCGAGCCAGCCGGTCACGGCGGCCACGGCGAAGGCGGGCAGCAGCACGGCCGCCGGGAGATCATGACCGGACATGAACATATGCCCCACAGCCGACAATGCGGTGCACACCGCCGCGAAAAGTGCGGCCCGCAGAGCGCGCATCGGCGGCCGGGGTTCTGTCATGGTCCCCACATGCTGCCACCGCCGCCCGGGGGCGGGAAGAGCCGGGCGGATAAACGTGTCAACGTGCCGCGGGGCGCCTCCGGCGGGGTCGGCGGGACCGGCGCGCTTGCCGGTGTTGGCGCGGCACCTGCTCCACGGCGGGCGCCGGAGCGGCCGGGGCCGGGCTCCCGGCCGACGCCGTGACGTGGGGCCGTGCGACGAAGGCGGCGAGGGTGGCTCTGCCGGACCCGCGCGAAGCGTCCCCGGCGCGGGGCGGACGGGACGGGACGAGGCGGACCGAACCGGATGGGACGGACCGGCCGAACCGGATGGGACGGACCGGCCGGGGCGGACGGGACGGACGGGACGGACCGGACGGGGCGTCGGCCACCGGCCCGGCGCAGGGCGGGCCACCGGTGCGGGGCGGCGGCGCGGGGAGGGCGGGGCTTCGGCCACCGGCCCGACGCAGGGCGGGCCACCAGGGCGGACCACCGGTGCGGGGAGGGCGGGGCGGCGGGCCCGGTGGAAGCGGCGGGCGCGAGCCCGGCCGTGCCCGGAGCGGCGCGGGCGCGGGGTTACTCCGTCAGCGGAAGTTCTGGCCCGGTGGGGGCGGTTGGAGGCAGTGTCGGTGCATGAGACTTCTGATGCTGGGTGGTACGGAATTCGCCGGACGGGCGGTGGTGGCGGCCGCCCTGGCGCGGGGCTGGGACGTCACGGTCTTCAACCGGGGCAGCAGGCCCGCGCCGGACGGGGTCACCGCTCTCGTCGGCGACCGGACACGGCCGGAGGATCTGGCGGTGCTGGCCGACGGGGAGTGGGATGTCGTGGTCGACACCTGGGCGTCCTCGCCGACGGCCGTGCGCGACGCGGCGCGGCTGCTCGCCGACCGCGCCGGACGGTATGTGTACGTGTCGAGCTGTTCGGTCTACACCTGGCCCGCGCCGCCGGATTCGGACGAGTCCGCGCCGCTGGTGCAGGCGTCCGCGGACGACGAGGACGTGCCGTACGCCGAGTCCAAGCGGGGCGGTGAGCTCGCGGCGGTGGCGGCTTTCGGGGCGGACCGATCGCTGCTGGTCCGGGCCGGGCTGCTGCTGGGGCCCTGGGAGAACATCGGGCGGCTGCCGTGGTGGCTGTCCCGGATCGCCCGCGGCGGGACGGTGCTCGCGCCGGAACCCGCGGACGCGCCCGTGCAGTACATCGACATCCGCGATATGGCCGAGTGGATCCTGTCGGCGGCCGAGGCCGGGCTGAGCGGCCCGTACAACATGGTGGGCGAGCAGCGCCGGACGGTGTTCGGGGAGTTCCTCGACGAGTGCGTCCGGGTCACCGGCGGGGCCGGGCGCGAGCCGGTGGAGCTGCGCTGGACGCCCGCGGACCGGATCCTCGCGGCGGGTGTCTCGCCGTGGACGGACCTCCCGGTGTGGGTTCCGCCGGAGCAGGCACCGGATCTGGTGGGCGCGCTGTACACCCTGAACGTGGACCGGGCGCTGGCCGCGGGCCTGCGGACCCGGCCGCTCGCGGAGACGGTGGCCGACACCTGGGACTGGCTGCGGGAGGCCGGCGGCGAACTGTCCGTGCCGGGCGTGGGTATCTCCCCGGAACTGGAGGCCCGGCTGCTGGCGGAGTGAGCCGGGCGGAGCAGGCCCGCAGGGTGAGCCGGGCGGGACGGTATACCGGCGGCGCGGTACGGCCCGGCCGGTCCCCCGGCCGTACGGGCCGGGCCCTCCTCCGGTAACCGTGACGCCCGCCCCCGGCCCGCGTGGCAGCACGGGTACGGGGGCGGGCGGGCGGTGCGCCGGGGGCGGGCGCGGGCCACCGGGCGGAAAGCCGGACGCGGTGCGGGCCTCCGCGCGGAAGCCACCGGCCCGAGCCGAGCGCCTCCCCCGGAGCCGCCCCCGCCCGGCGCCTCCCGGCCGGAAGCCGGGCGGCGGTGTCAGACCGGAGTGGTCTCCGGGCGGCCCGCCGGTACCGGCGCGACGTCGTCCGACGCGTCGCCGTGCTCCAGTTCGGGAAGGCGGCGCAGCAGCTTCGGCGTGTGCCAGTTGCGCTCCCCCAGCAGGGCCATCACCGACGGCAGCAGGACCATCCGTACCACCGTCGCGTCCAGCAGGACGGCGACCGCCAGGCCCACTCCCATCTGCTTCATGGACTGCATGGTCAGGGTGCCGAAGACCGCGAACACCGCCACCATGATCACGGCGGCGCCGGTGACGGCGCCCGCGGTGCGGCGGATGCCCTCGGCGATCGCGGCGCGGGTGTCCGCTCCCCTGTCCCGGGCCTCGCGGATCCGGGAGACCACGAAGACGTGGTAGTCCATCGAGAGCCCGAACAGGACCACCAGGACGAAGAGGGGCAGCCAGCTCTCGATGGCGCCGACCGCCTCGGTGCCCAGCAGCGACGCGCCCCAGCCGTGCTGGAAGACCGCGACCATCACTCCGTACGCCGCCGCCACCGACAGCAGGTTGAGCAGCACGGACGTCACGGCGATCACATGGGAGCGGAAGCAGAACAGCATGATCAGGAACGTCACCGCGGTGATGAACACGAAGACCGGGACGATGTCGTCCTTCAACTGCGCGGTGAAGTCGACGGACTCGGCCAGTTCACCGGTGACATGGGCGCGGGCGCCGCTGTCCGCGAAGGCCGCGGGGACGGTGCGGTCCCGCAGTTCGGCGAGCGCCGCCCGGGAGCGGCCGTCGCTGCCGTCGCCGGGCAGCGGGACCTCGATCACCGCGATGTCCTCGGCGCTGTGGACGGTGGTCCGCTCCTTGTCGAAGGCGGCCAGCGCTTCGCGGACGGGTGCCGCGTCGATATCGTCGGCCTCGACCACGATCCGCGCCGGGTCGGGCCCGCCGGGGAAGCTGCCGGTGATCCTCTCGTAGGCGACGGTGAGCGCCGAGTCGGAGCCGAACTGCTTCTCCATGCCGAGCTGTTCGGTCTTCATACCGAGCGCGGGGGCCGCCAGGGCCAGCATCAGGACGGTGCCCAGGACGGCGAAGAGTCCGGGCCGGGCGAGCACCGGCCGGAGCACCGTACCGGCGAACGCCCCGTCGCCGCGGCCGCCCTTCGCCCGCCGGCGGCGGTGCAGGAAGGGCACGCGCCCGGCGTCCACCCGGTCGCCGAGCCAGGCGAGGAGGGCCGGCAGCACGGTCACCGAACCGATGACGGCGATCAGTACGACGATGATGGTGGCGAGCGCGAAGCCCTCGAAGAGCATCAGCCCGGAGAGGAACATCCCGGACATGGCGAGGATCACGGTGATCCCGGAGACCAGGACGGCCCGGCCGCTGGTGGCCGCGGCGATCCGCAGGGCGGTTTCGGCGTCCCGGCCCGCGGCCCTTTCGTCGCGCTCGCGCCGCAGGTAGAAGAGGCAGTAGTCGACGCCGACGGCCAGCCCCATCAGGAACATCACCGAGTACGTGGTCTGGAAGAGGTGGAGCTGGTGGCTGGCGAGGGCCAGCAGTCCGTAGGCCGCGGCGCAGGCGGTCAGGGCCAGCGCGACCGGCAGCAGCGCCGCGACGACCGCGCCGAAGGCGACCACCAGGATCCCGAGGGCCAGCGGTACGGCGGTGAACTCGGCCTTGGTGAAGTCGTCGGCGAGCAGATCGTTCAGCCATCTGTCGGCGCTGGCCTCGCCGAACTGGTGGACCTCGACGCCCTCGCGCGCTTCGCCGGCCTCCCGGACCGCCCGGAGCACCGGTTCGACCCGGTCGGCCGCCTCGTCGGCGGGTCCCTTCATCTCGAAGCGGATCAGGGCCTCCTTGCCGTCGGCAGATGGCAGCGGCGGCTCCGTCTTCGCCGTGGCGCCGGTCGCCTCGACGGCCCGCACCAGCTCGGCGGCGGTGGCCTTCCAGCCGTCCTTCTCCGCGCTGCCGACCAGTACCAGTTCGGTCGCGGGCCCCTCCAGGTCCGACTCCTCCAGGATCCGCTGGGCGCGGGCGGAATCGCCGGCGCCGCTCTCGGAGTCCGTCATCTCGACCACTCCGGACGATCCGCCGACGGCCGCGGCCAGTACGACGAACAACAGCCAGCCGAAGATCGCGGTCTTACGGTGGTACGCACTCCATATGCCGATGCGTGCGGCGAGATTGCGCCTCATGATGGTGCCGGCCCCCAAGGTCGGAACGCCTGTTTTCAGGTCGCCTCCGACGCTAGAAACCACGGCCGGTGCGTCCCAGCCGTCAGAGCCCCCTGTGCGGAGCCGTAGGGCGAGGGCCGGGGGGTGGTGCCGGCACCACCCCGGGCGGGGTGCGGGGCCCAGTGTCCCGTGGCGGACGCGGGGCCGAGACTGGTCGGAGACCGGAGAACGGGCCGCGGCCGTGCGGCCGGGGGCGGTCGAGAGGGTGAGGAGAGCTTCATGGGTACGGTGCCGACGGAACCGGCGGGGAGCGGCGCGGCCGCGCGGGCGGGAGCACCGGGCCGGAGTGCCGTGTTCCGGGCGGTGGCCGGTGAAGCCGGTGATTCCGTACGGGAGCTGCTGGTGGCGCCGGTACGCGGATTCGTGCTCTCGCTGCTCGCGCTGACGGTCTCCATCGTCCTCTTCGTACTGACCTTGGTGTCGGTCGTGCTGATCCCGCTGGGGGTGGGGGTGTTCACCACCCCCGTCCTGGTCGGTCTGGTCCGCGCCCACTCGGCGCACCGGCGGCTGCTCTCGGGCCGCTGGGGCGGGATACCGATACCCGCTTCGTACCGCCCCTTTCCGCACGATCTGCGGACCGGTGTGACCGGGCAGGTCGAGCGGTGCACCCTCCTGCTGAAGGACCCGGCGACCTGGCGGGATCTGCTGTGGCTGCTGATGGATATGACGGCGGGTGCGGTGATCGCGCTGCTGGCGCCGGGGCTGGTGCTGCACGGCCTCTTCGGGCTGCTGCTGGGCGCCGGGCTGTGGCTGCCGGTGACCTCACTGGAGGACCCGTACTGGTACGCCTTCGTCCCCATCGGCGGCTGGGGTACGGCGCTGCTCGCGGCGCTGCTGGGCGCGGTGCTGCTGACGAGCGGGCTGAGGTTCGGTCCGGGGCTGGTGCGGGCGCACTTCCTGCTGGTGGGCACGGTGCTCACACCGGACCGGCAGCAGCAGTTGGAGCAGCGCATCGACCGGCTCACCGAGACCCGGCACGACGCGCTGGACTCGTCGGCGGCCGAGCTGCGGCGTATCGAGCGGGATCTGCACGACGGGGCGCAGGCGCGGCTGGTGGCGATGGGTATGCATCTGGGCACCATCGAGGCGCTGGTGGAGAGGGATCCGGCGAAGGCGAAGGAGCTGATCGCGAAGGCCCGTGAGTCGTCGGCGGAGGCCCTGACCGAGCTGCGGGACCTGGTCCGGGGCATCCATCCGCCGGTGCTGGCGGAGCGGGGGCTCGGGGACGCGGTGAAGGCACTGGCGCTGCGGCTGCCGGTGAGCACCGAGGTGGACGTCGAACTGCCGGGCCGGATGGCGGCGCCGGTGGAGTCCGCGGCGTACTTCGCGGTCAGCGAGACCCTCACCAACGCGGTCAAGCACGCGGGGGCCGCCCGGATCTGGGTGGACATCTCGTACGAGGGGGGCTCGCTGCGGATCGCCGTCACCGACGACGGCAGGGGCGGGGCGGTCGTCGGCGGGGGCTCCGGGCTGAGCGGGGTGGAGCGGCGCCTCGGTACATTCGACGGCGTCCTCGCCGTCAGCTCACCGGCCGGCGGCCCCACCATGGTCACCATGGAGATTCCGTGCGCGTTGTCCTAGCCGAAGACCTGTTCCTGCTGCGCGACGGCCTGGTCCGGCTGCTGGAGGCCTACGACTTCGAGATCCTGGCGGCGGTGGAGACCGGGCCCGAGCTGAGCCGGGCCCTCACGGAGCTGGCGCCGGACGTCGCGGTCGTCGACGTCCGGCTGCCGCCGTCGCACACCGACGAGGGGCTCCAGTGCGCGCTGGCCGCCCGGCGGGCCCGGCCGGGGCTGCCGGTACTGGTGCTCTCCCAGCATGTGGAGCAGTTGTACGCGCGGGAGCTGCTGGCCGACGGGAACGGCGGCGTCGGCTATCTGCTCAAGGACCGGGTCTTCGACGCGGAGCAGTTCGTGGACGCGGTACGGCGGGTGGCCCGGGGCGGTACGGCGATGGATCCGCAGGTCATCTCCCAGTTGCTGACCCGCCGGTCCCAGGACCGGCCGATGGGCGGGCTGACGCCGCGGGAGCTGGAGGTCATGGAGCTGATGGCCCAGGGCCGGTCGAACGCGGCGATCGCGGGCCAGCTGACGGTCACCGAGCGGGCGGTGGCCAAGCACACCTCCAATATCTTCGCCAAGCTGGGCCTGCCCGTCTCCGACGACGACAACCGGCGGGTGCTGGCGGTCCTGGCGTATCTGGACCACGGCCCGGCGTAGCCACGCGGCCGCGGGCTTCCCTTCGGCGGTTCCGGGGTGAACATCCGGGGCCCGCGCCGCGTATGGAACGACGCGCTTCTCCCTCTGCCGGGGCTTTCATCCGACCCCTCCCCGGCAACGAAGCAGCTGAGGAGTTCCATGGGACGCAACAGAAGGAAACGCTCCGGCCCGGTGACCCGTGCGGTCGTCGCGGTGGCCGCCCTGGTGCTCGGCGGGGGCGGGGTGGTGCTCGTCGATGTGTACGCCTCCGCGGGCGAGGACGGACCCGGCCGGACCGGTGCCGGACCGCCTCCGGGCGGGGCGGCGCCGGTCTCGACCATCGACTGTCCCGAAGTGGCCGACGGTCTGCCGCGGGCGCTGCCCCCGGCGGCCCGGCCGGTGGTGGACCGGGAGCTGGCCGCGATGGACAGCGGGATCACGGAGGCCTACCGGCGGTTCGCGGACGGCCGGGAGCGCTTCGGCCGGGATCCCGGGCTGGCGCGGAAGGAGCTGCTCGGGCCGCTGCTGGAGCAGCGGCGGGCGGGAATCCAGCGGATCGTCACCGCGGTGAACGAGGGCGGGCTGCTCTTCGAGGGGATGCGGGAGCTGGCTCAGTGCACCCTGCGGGCGGACGACGCGGGCGCGGCGGCCCGGCCCAACAAGGGCAACGGCAACGGCAACGGCAACAACGGAGGCGGCAACGGGCAGGCGGGGAACGGGCCGGTGCGCTCCGACTTCGCCGATATCCGCTCCGTACGCCCCAATGCGGAGCTGCCGCCGAACCGCCGCGGCGCCTCCCGCGGTGTCTTCACAACCGACTGCGGCACCAACGCCAACGGCCTGTTCAACTCCGACAATGTGATCGTCGCGCCGGGTGTGTCCAACGGCGCGCACCATATGCACGATTACATCGGCAACCAGGCCAACAACGCGTTCGCGAGCGACGACGACCTCGCGCGCGGCGCCACCACCTGCCGCAACCGCGGTGACCGCTCCTCGTACTACTGGCCGGTGCTCCGGCTCCAGAACGGCCGGTCCGAGAGCGACGCGGACGCCGACGGCGGCGGCCGGGACAAGAACGTCGGCGAGATCCAGACCCCGGCGCGGGTGACGCTCTCGTTCACGGGGAATCCGAACGGCCGGGTCACGGCCATGCCCCGGCTGCTGCGGATCATCACCGGTGATGCCAAGGCGTTCGTCAACGGCCCGGCCAACGCCAATGCCTCCTGGAGCTGCACCGGCTTCGAGGACCGGCAGTTGAAGGACAAGTACCCGCTCTGTCCGCGCGGCAGCCAGGTGGTCCGCACCTTCCGTTTCCAGAGCTGCTGGGACGGCCGGAACACCGACAGCGCCAACCACCGGACGCATGTCGCCTTCACCGACCGGGCCGGGCGCTGTCCGGCGGGTTTCCGGGCGATTCCGCAACTGGTCCAGCGGATCGTCTACAGCCTGCCGCCGGGGCCGGGGTTCGCCGTGGACTCCTTCCCCGAGCAGCTCCACAAACCGGTCACGGACCACGGCGACTTCATCAATGTGTTCGACGACGGGCTGATGCGGCGGATGACCGCCTGTATCAACGAGGGCCGCCGCTGCCGCTGAGCACCGGCGCCGTACCGCCGCGCCGCCGTATACCGCTGTCCAACCGCGGCCGCCCGGCGGCCGACAGGGAGACCGCCGGGTCCGGCCCGCCCCACGGGGCCGGACCCGGCTCCGCCGTACCAACCCTCTTACGGGCCCGCCGGATCAGCCCCCTTGCGCTCCGTGGCCCCCGTGCTCCCCGGGGCCCGGCGTACCGGTCCCGCCGCCGTGGTCCGCGCCCTTCTCCAGCTCGCCGCCGAGCCGGGCGCGCAGGGCCGTGACCGTGGCCTCGGCGCCCGAGGCCACCCAGCGGCGGCCCACCAGGTAGGTACCGCCGTAGTCGTTGGCCGCGTTGATCCACTCCCGCTGGCCGCGGTCGGTGGCAAAGGTGACCAGGATGTACGTGCCGTCCCCGGTCGCGCACCGGGCCTGGCGCAGCTCCTGCGCCCCCGCCCGGATCTCGGGTTCGCACCCGGCCCGGGCGGCGAGCTGTTCCAGGGTGCCGGTCGCCGCCGGGGAGGGCGGCGCGGTACCGCCACGCCCGTCGCCGTCGTCGCCCGGCCCGCAGGCCGTGAGCGGTCCCAGCGCCACAACTGCCAGTGCCATCAGGGTCTTCGGGACCGCGCCCGTCGTCTTCGGCGTCCGCATCCGGCCATGGTGCCCCGCGGGCGCCCGTGCGGGAGGCGGAACGGCGGGTAACGTGCGCCACGCGCGGTACCGCTATGACGTGGGTTGCAGCACTTTGTACGGATTCACTCGTATGTGCACGGAGGAGCCTGATGTTCGAGCTGTCGAGACGTGCGGTTCTGGGCACCGCGGGGGCGATCGGCACCACGGCGGCCCTCGGCGGCACGGCTGCCGCCGCCGCGCCCCGTACCGGACCGCCGGCCCGCCCCCCGGCCGCCGCGCCCTCCGCGGACGCGGCCCGCGCGGCGCTGCGACGGCTGCTGCCCGGGCACGCGGACCAGTTCCGGCTGACGCTCACCGGCGGGGCGGAGCGCTTCGCGGTGACCGGCGAGGCCGGACGCATCGAGGTGGCGGGCACCTCGCCCGCGGTCCTCCTCACCGGTGTCCACTGGTATCTGAAGTACGTCTGCCGGGCGCATATCTCCTGGTCGGGCAGCCGGGTCGAGCTGCCGGACGTACTGCCCGCGCCGCGCCCCGCGCTGGAGCGGTCCGCGACCGTACCGCACCGCTTCGCCTACAACGACACCCACGACGGCTACACCGCGCCCTATGCCGACTGGGCCCGCTGGGAGCGGCTGATCGACGTCCTCGCGCTGCACGGCTGCAACGAGGTCCTGGTCACCCCGGGCCAGGAGGCCGTGTACCACCGGCTGCTCCAGGACTTCGGCTACTCCGACACCGAGGCCCGCACCTGGCTGCCCGCCCCCTCCCACCAGGCGTGGTGGCTGCTCCAGAACATGAGCGAGTACGGCGGCCCGGTCTCGCCCGCCCTGCTGGACGCCCGCGCCGAACTGGGCGGCAGGATCGCCGCCCGGCTGCGGGAGCTGGGCATGCGCCCGGTGCTGCCCGGCTACTTCGGCACCGTCCCCGGCGGCTTCACCGAACGCAATCCGGGCGCCCGGGTGGTCGCCCAGGGCCTGTGGAACGGGCTGCCGCGCCCCGACTGGCTGGATCCGCGTACGAAGGTCTTCCCCAAGGTGGCTGCCGCCTTCTACCGCCACCAGGCGGAGCTGTTCGGCGCCTGCGACCTGTTCAAGATGGACCTGCTGCACGAGGGCGGCCACGCCGGCGACGTACCCGTGCCGGACGCGGCACGCGCGGTGGAGAAGGCCCTGCGGACCGCCCGGCCCGGCGCGACCTGGGTGATCCTGGGCTGGCAGTCCAACCCCCGCCGGGCGCTCCTCGACGCCGTCGACAAACGGCGGATGCTGATCGTCGACGGGCTGTCCGATCTGGACACCACCCGGGACCGGGAGGCCGAGTGGGGCGGGACGCCGTACGCCTTCGGCACCATCCCCAACTTCGGCGGACGCACCACCATCGGCGCCAACACCGACCGCTGGACGGCCCGGTTCACCGCCTGGCGCGACAAGAGCGGCAGCGCCCTGGTGGGCACCGCTTACATGCCGGAGGCGGCCGAGCGCGACCCGGCGGCCTTCGAGCTCTTCAGCGAACTGGCCTGGCGGCGGGAGAAGATCGACCGCGGGGCGTGGTTCCGGGAGTACGCGCGGATCCGCTACGGCGCCGAGGACGCCTCCGCGGCCGCCGCCTTCGGCGCGCTCGCCGCCACCGCGTACAAGCTGACCAGTACCGACGGACGGCCCTACGATTCGCACTTCCTGCGCAGACCGTCGCTGACCACGTCGATCGGAACCGCCTTCGACCCGGCCGGATTCGACACCGCCTTCGCCGCGCTGCTGAACGCGGACCCCGCGCTGCGGGACTCCGACGCGTACCGCCACGATCTGACGGAGCTGGCACGGCAGGCGCTGGCGAACCGGTCGCGCACCCTCCAGTTCGCGCTGCGCGCCGCCCGCGCGAGCGGGGACACGGCCGCCTTCCGCGGGGTGTCGGCGCTCTGGCTGCGGCTGATGCGGCTCGCCGACACCATGGCCGGCTGCCACCGCTCCTTCCTCCTCGGGCCCTGGCTGGAGGACGCCAAACGGCTGGCGACCGGCCCCGCCGAGGCGGTGGAGCTGGAGCGGACCGCCCGGGCGCTGATCACGACCTGGGCCGGCCGCCCGGCGGCGAACGCCCTCTCCAACTACGCCAACCGGGACTGGAACGGGCTGATCGCCGATGTCCACCTCCCGCAGTGGGACGCCTATCTGGCCGAGGTCGCGGACGCGCTGGAGGCCGGCCGGGCGCCGAAGTCCTTCGACTGGTATCCGCAGGAGGAGGCCTGGACGAAGGACCGCCGGGTCTATCCGTCCGCGCCGACCGGGGATCCGTACACCACGGCCCTCCGGGTCCGGGACGCCCTGGCGGCCGCGCCGTACCAGGGCGTGACCTCGGTCGCCTCGAACCCGCGCGGGTTCCGGCCGGGCGGTACGGGCCGGCTGACCGCCACCTTCCGCAATCTCAGCGGGCTGCGCGCCACCGGCCCGGTCGAACTCACCCTCACCGGACCGGGCCTCTCCCCCGAGGCCCCGGCGACCCGCACCCTGCCGGAGGTGGCACCGGGCGGTTCGGGCTCGGTCTCCTGGGGCGTCGCCGTACCGGACGAGGCACTGGCCGAGCCGCTGCGGGCGGTCCCGTACCGGCTGACCGCGCGGTACGCGCCGGAGGGCGAGGCCCCGGTCTCCGTCACCCAGTCCGGGGAAGTGCAGACCGCGGCACCGCTGGCCGCCGCCTGGAAGACGTACAGCAACAACGCGGCCGTCTTCGGCCAGCTCGGCGGGCGCTACGCGGTCAACGGCGCCGGAAACGACCTGTGGCGCGGCACCGCGCACTTCGGTACGGCCTACCGGGCCGGGGCGCTGCGGCCGGGGACGAGCGTGACGGTCCGGGTCGACGCCCAGGCGGACACCGGGGGCTGGGCCAGGGCCGGAATCATCGCCCGCAACGGCCTGGACCGGCCCGGCGCACCCGGCTTCGTCAATCTGGCGGTCACCCCGGCGCAGGGCGTGGCCCTGTCGTACGACTCCAACGGCGACGGCTCCCTGGACACCTACCGGCGCATCACCGGTGTCAGGGCGCCGGTGCTGCTGCGGCTGACCCGGGGGAAGGGCACGGCGGCCAACGCGTACACGGGGGCGCTCTCCACGGACGCGGGCGCGAGCTGGCGGACGGTGGCCACGGTGACGGTACCGGGGGCGGCCGAGGCCCAGGACGTGGGCTTCTTCATGACGGCCATGAACGGGGGGAGCGGGGCGCGCGGGACGGTCCGGTTCAGCGGGTGGTCGGTGCGCTGAGAGCCCGGGGCGGGGGCGGGGGCGGCGGTACGCCCGTCCGCCCCCGATTCCTCACGCACGGATCTGGCCAGCACCCTTTACCCGTCAGTACATTGACGCCATGTCCAATAAGCGGCCCGGGCCCGTGCCACCGGAACGGGCGGAGTACTCGTGGTCCACCAGGGCGGCCGAGCGGTCCGGCCGCTCCCCGGCGCCCGGCACGGCGGCCCGGGACGGGCGGCACGACCCCGGGCGGGACGCCCCGGGGCGGGACGACCCCGAGGAGCAGGGCGAACGGGTCGAACTGCACCCCCGCAGAGTGGCGTTCGACTGGAGCGGCACCCCTCTCCACTGGGTGCCCGGGGACCCCTTCGCCTCTCATACCGTCAATGTCCTGCACCTGCTGCTCCCGGCCGGTGAGCGCTGGTTCGTGCAGGTCTTCCGGCAGACCCTGCCGCTGATCCGGGACGACCGGCTGCGCGCGGACGTCACCGGTTTCATCGGCCAGGAGGCCGTCCACGCGCAGGCCCATGACGATGTCCTCCCCCACCTCCGGGAGCTGGGCCTCGACCCCGCGCCGTACACCGCCCAGGTGGACTGGATGTTCGAGAAGCTGCTCGGTGACCGGACGCTGCCGCCCGGCCGGGCCCGCCGCTGGTGGCTGCTGGAACGCGTGGCGCTGATCGCCGCCATCGAGCACTGCACCGCCTTCCTCGGCGACTGGGTGCTCAACGCCGCCGAACTGGACCGGCGCGGGGCCGATCCGGTCATGCTCGACCTGCTGCGCTGGCACGGCGCCGAGGAGGTGGAGCACCGCTCGGTCGCCTTCGACCTCTTCACCCATCTGGACGGCTCCTACCGGCGGCGGGTGCGGACCTGGGCGACGGCCTTCGCCACCCTGGTCTTCCTCTGGCAGCGCGGCGCCCGCTTCTTCATGGCGAAGGATCCGCTGCTGACCGGCGGCCGGGCGACCTTCGCACAGTTCCACCGAGCGGGGCGGGCGGGCACCCTGCCCGCGACGGGCGACATGCTCCGGTCGGTGCCGCGCTATCTCGGCCGCTCGTACCATCCGTCGCAGGAGGGCAGTACGGCCCAGGCCGTCGCCTATCTGGCCGCCTCCCCCGGGGCCAACGGCGGCCTCCTCCCCCGCCCCGGCGGCGCGGACGGAGACCGCCCGGAATGACTCCCCCGCGCGCCCTGCCGCTGTTCCTCGCCGCGGGAGCGGCCTTCGCCGCCCGGCGGGCGGCCCGCCGCCGGATCGCGGACTCCCCGCTCTGGCCGCTGCCCGCCCTCACGGAGCCGGTGTCCGGCCGGGACCGGCCGGGGCGCGGGACGACCGTCACCCGCCGGGTCGTGGTCGCCGGGCGGACCGTCCCGGCCGAAGGAGTCGTCCGGCTGCGGCTGGAGCCGGTGCCCGGCGGGCCCGCGCTGCCGCCGTGGGAGCCGGGCGCACATATCGATCTGGTGCTGCCGTCCGGCCGGATCCGGCAGTACTCGCTCTGCGGCGACCCGGCCGACCGGAGCGGGTACACCGTTGCCGTACGGCTCATCGGGGCCTCCGACGGCGGCCGGGGCGGCTCGCGCGAGGTGCACGACGTGCTCACCGAGGGGGCGGAGGCCGGGCTGCGCGGCCCGCGGAACCGCTTCCCGCTGGTAGCGGCGGACTCGTATCTCTTCGTCGCGGGCGGGATCGGCATCACACCGCTGCTGCCGATGCTGCGGGCGGCCGCGGCGGCCGGGGCCGACTGGCGGCTGCTGTACTGCGGCCGCCGCCGGGCCGCGATGCCGTTCCTCGACGAGATCGAGGGGATGGCGGAGTGCGCGGCAAGCACGGAGTTCAGGGAGAGCGCGGAGTTCGCGGCGCGCACCGGCGGGGACGGGCACGCGGTCACCGGCACCGGCACCGGCACCGGCACGGAAACCGGCTGGAACGGCCCAGCGCACCGTGGTGCGCGCACCCGCGCGGACGGCTCCCGGCACCGGGTGGCGGTGGCCGCCGGGGACGGAACCGGCCGGGCCGGGCTGGGCTTTCTGGCCTCGGTGGCCCCGGAGACCGCGGTGTACTGCTGCGGCCCGGAGGAGCTGGCGGACGCGGTCGCCGCCCTGCTGCCCGCCGGACGGACACCGCACCGGGAGCGGTTCACCGCCGCGGCTCCGGGGGCGGCAGCCGCCGGGGACACCGCCTTCGACGTGGAACTGGCCCGCTCGGGGCGGACGGTACGCGTGGAGCCCGGCCGGAGTGTGCTCGACGCGGTCCGGACCGTGCTGCCGGAGCTGCCGTACTCCTGCCGCCGGGGCTTCTGCGGCACCTGCGCCCAGCGGGTGCTGGCGGGCGAAGTCGACCACCGGGACACCCTGCTCGCCGACGCCGAACGCGAAGGGGCCATGCTGCTCTGCGTCTCCCGCTGCCACGGCACCGCACTGACACTCGACCTTTAGAACGAATGAGCGGATGAACGGGTGCCAGTGGGTACGCTGGTGGCCATGACGACCGGGGTACGCCGAAGAATGGGCGTCGAGGAGCGCAGACAGCAGTTGATCGGTGTGGCGCTGGAACTCTTCAGCGCCCGCTCCCCCGACGAGGTGTCCATCGACGAGATCGCGGCCGCCGCCGGGATCTCCCGGCCGCTGGTCTACCACTACTTCCCCGGCAAGCAGAGCCTGTACGAGGCGGCGCTGCGCCGGGCGGCCGACGATCTGGCGCACCGGTTCCGGGAGCCGCCCGAAGGCCCGCTGGGGGCCCGGCTGCTGCGGGTGATGCGCCGCTACTTCGACTTCGTCGACGAGCACGGCCCCGGGTTCTCGGCGCTGATGCGCGGGGGCCCGGCGGCCGGTTCGACCACCACCAACGCCATGATCGACGAGGTGCGGCAGGCGGCGTACGAACAGATCCTGGCGCATCTGCGGATCGGTGAACCACCGGTGCGGCTGGCCCTGGTGATCCGTTCCTGGGTGTCGCTGGCCGAGTCCACGGCCCTCCAGTGGCTGGACGGCCGGCGGATCCCGCGGGCCGAGCTGGAGCGGCAGCTCGTACACGATTTCGCGGCGCTGTGCGCGGTCAGTGCGGCGTACGACGACGAGATGGCGGCGATCGTCGCCGGGATGCTGGCGGACGAGCCGGCCGACGGGCCGGTCTCCGAACTGCTGAGCAGGCTGATGCGCCTCACCCCGGCGTCGGTGCCGCCGCCGAGGTAGCCGGGGCCTGGGTAGCCGGGGCCGCCGGGCACGGCGACACTCCGGCCCTCACCGCGTACGGGTGAGGCCCGGACCCCCGCTCGGGGGCCCAGGCCTCGTCCGTACTCCTGACCGCGTGACCGGGCCGCATTGACCGGGCGCATGACCGGCCCCGCGGGGGCTCAGCGGGCGGTGAACACCGCCACGGTCCGGGCCGGGACGGTGAAGGTGCCGGACTCCTTCTCGTACGAGGCGCCGGCCGCCGTACGGTCGGACCCGGCCGCCTGCACCGGGTGCAGGGTGTAGCCGGTACCGGCCGGGGGCGCCACCCGCTGGTGCTGCCGCTGGGGTGTGGCGTTGATGACGACCACCAGGTCACCGGCCTTCATGGTGATCACTCCGGGGGTCTCGTCCGGTCCCGACAGCGGGAAGGAGACCTGCTCCTGGACCTGCTGTGCGGTGCTCAGTCCGAGGGCCTTCTCGGTGCTGCGGATCGTCAGCAGATCGCGGTAGGCGGCGGAGGCGGCTTCGACCGGGCCGCACCCGGCGGCCAGGGCGGGGGTGCGGAGCAGTGGACGGGCGTACTCCCACTTGTCCTTGTTGTCGGCGGCGGGCGGCAGGCCGCGGCCGAAGCCGTTGCCGTCGCGGCAGTCCCAGTGGATGGCGTTGTACCAGTCGCCGCTGTCGTACGAGTTGCGGTCGAGCGATTTGGAGCGCAGCAGGTCGGTGCCGGCCTGGGAGAGCACCGGGCCCTGGGAGAGCAGGGAGGCGGCCATCGCGACCACCTGCATCCGGGCCCGGTCGGCGGGGGCGGTGTCCCGGGGGAGTTTGAAGGCGAGGGCGTCGTAGAGGGTCTCGTTGTCGTGGGCGTCGGAGTAGGCGAGGGCGTCGCCGGGGTCCCGGGCGTATCCGGCGGGGGCGCCGTTGTAGTCGACTTCGGAGCCCTTGACCCGGCGGCCCCGGGTGTCGGTGAAGGTGTAGTCGGCGAGGTTTCCGGTGAGTCCGACCTTGATGAGGTCCTGGTAGTGGAGGAGCCGGGCGCGCTGCTGTTCCGGGGTGCCGTTGTCGGCGGCCGGGTTGGGATCGGTGAAGAGGCCGGAGGCGAAGCCCTGGACTCCGGGGTCGGTGTCGAAGGGGCCGCCGCCGCGGATCGCGTCGCGGGCCCGGTCGGAGAAGGTGGCGATGCCGGTTCCGGCCATATGTTTCTGGGTGGCCTGGACAAAGCGGGCGTCGTCGGCGATCTCGCCGAAGTTCCAGCCCTCGCCGTAGAGGAGGATCTTCTTACCGTCGACTCCGTCGCGCTCGGGGGTGAGGGCGTCGAGGGCCTTGCGGACGGCGAGCATATTGGCCTTGGGGTGGTGGCCCATGAGGTCGAAGCGGAAGCCGTCGACCTTGTACTCCCTGGCCCAGGTGACCACCGAGTCGACGACGAGCCTGCCCATCATCGCGTTCTCGGGGGCGGTGTTGGCGCAGCAGGTGGAGGTGGCGACGCTGCCGTCGGCGAGGAGCCGCTGGTAGTAGCCGGGCACGATGCGGTCGAGGACCGATTTGTCGGACTGTCCGGCGGCGACGGTGTGGTTGTAGACGACGTCCATCACGGTCCGCAGTCCGGTGCCGTTGAGGGCGGCGACCATCTCGCGGAACTCGACGGTGCGCCGGGTGCCTTCGGGGTCGGTGGCGTAGGAGCCCTCGGGGACGGTGTAGTGCAGCGGGTCGTAGCCCCAGTTGTACGCGTCCTTCGCGGCGCTCGCGGCGACGCACTCCTGCTGTTTCTCCGAGTCGGGGGCCTGGGCGGCGAGGTCGCAGTCCGGGCGCTGCTGGTCGCTCTTCCGTTCGGGGATCGTGCCGATGTCGAAGGCGGGCAGGAGATGGACGTACGTGGTGCCGCTGCGGGCCAGTCCGGACAGGTGCTTCATTCCGGCGGACTGCCGTTCGGTGAAGGCGCGGTAGGTGCCGGGGTGCTTCGCGGTGCGGTCGGCGACGGAGAAGTCGCGGATATGGAGTTCCTGGATCCGGGCGTCCGCGAGGGGTACGGCGGCCGGTTTCTTCAGGGCCTGCCAGCCCTTGGGGGCGAGTGCCGGGTCCCTGAGGTCGACGGCGAGGCTGCGGGCGGAGTCGGTGGTCAGGGCGGTGGAGTAGGGGTCGGTGACCAGGTTGACGACGTTCTTCCGGACGGTGGGGGCCCAGACGGCGACCCGGTAGCGGTACGGCTTGCCGGTCCAGGCGCGGGGGCCGGTGACCGACCAGACGCCGGAGGTGTCGTCACGGCGCATCGGGACCGTACGGCCGTCGAGTTCGAGGGAGACGGTACGGGCGGTGGGCGCCCAGACGGAGAGGGTGACGCCGTTCTTCCCGAAGACCGGGCCGAGGGCCGCGCGGCTCGCGTTCGCCGCGTACAGGTCGTCGAGCACCCCGGCGGTCTGGACGCCGGTGGCGGCGAGCAGGGCGCCGGACGCGGTCCGCTGGGTGGCGATCAGCTGTCCGCGCAGGGCTTCGGGTACCCGGCGCAGGTCACGCGGGTCGAGGGTGAACGCCGGATGGTCCCCGAGGTGGGGGAACTTCGCCTTCTGGGCGTCGGTGAGGGTGCCCGGCCGCAGCCGCAGCCAGCGGCCCTCGTCGGTGAGGGCGCCGTTCTCGACGGTGATCGGTTTCCCGGCCGCGTACACGAGCTGCCGGCTTGCCGCGGCGGTGGTCTTCGTCTTCCAGACGACGGTGGTGCGGTCGATCCACTGGGCCTCGGATTTGCCGAGGTCGAGCTGCGGGGCGGCGCCGGCCTGCGGCAGCAGATGGCCGGGGCGGCCCGCCAGGAGCCGGACCTCGTGGCCGTGGGCGGTGAGGTCGAGTGACTGGTCGTCGGGGAGGTCCTTGAGATCCCCCTTGTGGATGATGTAGCTCAGCGTGCCAGCGCCGGGCGCGAGGGGCACTTCGAAGGTGACGCCGTAGGAGTCCTTGCGGACCGGCATCAGTGGTTTCGCCCAGTCGGTGGGGTTGGCGGCGCCGGTCCAGGTGTGCAGGCCCCAGCCGTCGTAGTCGCCGTCGGGGCGGTGGTAGTGGATGAGCGCCTTGGTCCGGTCCTGCGGCGGGTAGACCCCGGCGGGCGCGGTGTCGGACTGGCCGTCCTTGCCCTGGGCGATCCATACCTGGCCGGTGCGGGCGAGCGGGACGGTGCGCTGCGGGCCGTCGGCGGTGCCGTTCTTCTCGACGGTGTACGGGAGTGCGGAGGCGCCTTCGGGGAGGCGGATCCAGGCGAAGGCTCCGTAGGCGTCGCGTCCCGTGAAGGGGGCGCGGGTGCCGTTGGCGACCAGTTCCCAGCCGTCGTAGTCGCCGTCGGGCCGCTGGTAGTGGACGACGGCGTAGGTCCGTTCGACCGCGACGGGCTTCGCGGGCGGGGGTACGGCTCCGGCGGTGGTGGAGCCGAGCGCGCTCGCGGTACGGCCGCGGGCGTCGACGACGACGGCCTTGTAGCGGAGCGGGGTACCGGCCCGGGTGTCGGCGCCGAGGTACTGGGTGACCCGGTAGGGGGCCCGGTCGGCGGTGCCGAGGACCTGCCAGGGTTCATTGCCGCGCTGGGCGGCGAAGACGACCCGGCCGAGGGGGCCGCCGTCGGCGTCGGCGGAGATCTCGACGGTGCCGGTGGCTCCGGCGGCGGGGTCCTTCAGGCTGATCACGGGCTTGGCGGCGGGTGCCGGGCGCGGGGTGTCGGCGCGCAGGACCAGCGCCGAGAGGGCGGGGACGGTGAGGGTCGCGGTGCCGTCGGCGCCGGTGCGGACGGTGGCCCCGGTGCCGTCACCGTTGCCGTTGCCGTTGCCGTTGCCGTGGATCGTGCGGAAGACGGTGTCCGGGGAGCCGGTGGTCAGCCGGACGGTCTTCGGTGCGGTGCCGTTGTTGAGGGCGGCCAGATATTCGTGGGGCCGTTTCGCGTCGGTACGGGAGAAGGCGTAGACGGAGCCTTCGGCGTACCGCTCCTCCTGGACGCCGTCGCGGAGCGCGGGGTGTTCGCGGGTGAGCTTCGAGAGCTGCGCGATGGACCGGTAGAGCGGGTGGCCGGGGTCGTAGGCGTCGGCGGCGTGGGTGCGGTCGGTGCCGAGCTGGTCGTCGTCGAGGTAGTCGGGGGTGGTGGAGGCGAAGAGGGTCTGGCGGGCGTCCTTGTCGCCGCCGTTGCCGGTGTAGCCCTGTTCGTCGCCGTAGTAGACCACCGGGTTGCCGCGGACCAGGAACATCAGCTCGTTGGCGAGCCGGGCCCGCCGGACGAGTTCGGCGTCGGTGGCGCCGGGGCGGTCCTGGCGGAGGAAGGTGCCGATCCGGCCCATGTCGTGGTTGCCGAGGAAGGTGACCTGGCCGTAGGCGTTGGCCTTGTCGGTGGTGTAGCGGTGGTCCTGGGCGAAGACGGCGGAGAGCCGGGAGGCGGGGGCGCCCTGGGAGGCATAGGCGCGGGCCGCGTCCTGGAAGGGGAAGTCCAGGGTGGAGTCCAGCCTGCCGCGGGTGACATAGGGGGCGGTGACGGCCGGGTCGGCGGAGTACACCTCGCCGAACATGAAGAAGTCGGGGCGGCCGCGCTTCGCGGCGAAGGCGTCGAGGGCGGTGGCCCACTCGGTCCAGAACTTCATGTCGACGTGTTTCACGGTGTCGATACGGAATCCGTCGATCCCGAAGTCGTTCACCCACCGCTGGTAGATGCGCTCCATACCGCGGCGGACCTCGGGGCGTTCGGTCCAGAGGTCGTCGAGACCGGCGAAGTCGCCGTGCTCACCGCTCTCACCGGCGAAGGTGGAGTCCCCGCGGTTGTGGTACATCCGGGGGTCGTTGAGCCAGGCGGGGACCTTGTCCCGGTCGCGGGGGACGGGGGTGTACGGGGAGGAGTCCGTACCCACGTCCTTCGGGACGCCGTCGGTGTCGTCGAAGGGACGGCCGGTGCGGTCGAGGTAGGGGTGGGCGCCCTTGGGCCGGTACCCGTACTCCTTCTCGGCGTAGTCGACGGTGTCGGCGGTGTGGTTGGTGATGACGTCGAAGTAGACCTTCATGCCCTTGGCATGGGCCTTGTCGATCAGTGCGGTGAGGTCGGCGTTGGTGCCGAAGTGCGGGTCGACCTGGGTGAAGTCGGTGATCCAGTAGCCATGGTAGCCCGCGGAAACATCCTTACCGCTGCCCTGGACGGGCTTGTTCTTGAAGATCGGGGCGAGCCAGATGCCGGTGGTGCCGAGGCCCTTGATGTAGTCGAGCTTCCGGGTCAGGCCCTTGAGGTCGCCGCCGTGGTAGAAGCCCTTGTCGGCGGGGTCATGGCCGTGGTCGAGCCGGGAGCCGGTGAGTCCGCCGCGGTCGTTGGCCCGGTCGCCGTTGGCGAAGCGGTCGGGCAGGACGAAGTAGAACTGCTCGCGGGTGGCGTCGTGGCGGGCGGGCTGCGCGGCGAGCGAGGCGTCGGAGGGCGGCTTCGGGGCGCGGGGCCCGGCCGCGGGGGCGGCGAGCGCGGGAGCGGTGGGCAGGAGTCCGGCGCACAGGGCGCCGGCGAGGACGGCGACGACGCCGCGCCTCCGTCCGCCGGTGCCGTGGCGGGTGCGTCTGCTGCGGAGCACGTCTTATCTCCTCGGTTGTGTCGGCGGCCGGGCCGCCGGGGCCGTGCGCGCGCCGGTACCCGGTACGGAACCCTGTACCCGGTTGCTGCAAGGAGCTGAGGGTTCTTGCAACAACTCCGGTGCGCACGGCGGCCGACGCTAGGAGATGGCCGGAACTGCGGTCAAGACCTTGCGGCTTGATCCCGGTGTCTCTACGAAATCCGTAGGACACAGGGAGGTCACAACCTGGAAATCTGGCTGTTTTCTTTCTGCAAGACCTTTCGCAAGGTCTTGCAGGACTGTTAGCTTCACGCCGCAGCAGCCCGGCCCGTTGAGGACTGGCGGGGCCTTGACCTCAATGAGGAGTTCATGATGCGCAAGGGCATGACGGCCGCCGCGATCGCGGGCGTACTGGCTCTGACGGCGACCGCCTGCGGCGGCGACGGCGGCGGATCGGGCGACAGCAGCGGCCGCAAGGCGGCCGAGGACCCGCAGAGCGTCTCCGGCTCGATCACCTGGTGGGACACGTCGAACGAGGCCGAGGGGCCGACGTACGACAAGCTCGTCGCGGCCTTCCAGAAGGAGTACCCGAAGATCAAGGTGAACCGCACCTCGGTCTCCTTCGACCAGGCGGAGCAGAAGTTCAAGACCGCCGCCCAGAACGGCAAGGGCGCGCCGGACGTGATCCGTACCGATGTCGGCTGGTCCGCCGGGTTCGCCAATCTGGGCTATCTCCAGCCGCTGGACGGCACCCCCGCCCTCGACAACGCCGCGGACTTCCTGCCCGGCCCGCTGTCCACGGCCAAGTGGAAGGGCGAGACCGTCGGCGTACCGCAGGTCACCGACACCCTGGCGCTCCTCTACAACAAGGAGATCTTCGCCAGGGCGGGGATTGCCAAGCCCCCGGCCACCTGGGACGAGTTCATCGCCACCGCGAAGACCATCAAGGCGAAGACGGGTGTCACCGGCACCCAGCTCAACCCCGAGGGCTACTTCTCGCTGCCGTTCCTCTACGGCGAGGGCGCCGACATGCTCGACGTCGACGGCAAGAAGATCACCGTGAACTCCGCGGGCGCGGTCAAGGGCATGGAGACGGCACTGAAGCTGGCGCAGTCCGACGTGGCCCTCAAGCCGGCCTCCACCGACGGCTATGTCGCGGCCCAGACGTCCTTCAAGGACGGCCGGATCGCCATGGTGATCAACGGTCCGTGGTCGGTCTCCGACGACTACACCGGCAAGGCGTTCAAGACCAAGGACAACCTGGGCATCGCCAATATCCCGGCCGGCCCCTCCGGGACGGCCGCGGCCCCGATCGGCGGCCACAACTACTCCGTCTACCGGGGCTCGAAGAACAAGGACGCCTCCTACCTCTTCGTGAAGTTCATGGCCTCCGCCCAGAACCAGGAGCTGACGGCCAAGGAGATCAACACCCTGCCGACCCGGAAGTCCGCCTACACCCCGGCGGTCACCGCCGACCCGGCGAAGAAGGCCTTCCAGCAGGCACTGGCGGTCGCGAAGTCCCGTCCGGTGATCCCCGGCGTCGGTGACCTCTTCGTCGCCTTCGACCAGCACTACGTGAAGGTGCTGCGCGGCGACGCCTCGCCGAAGGAGGGCCTGGACGCCCTCGCGAAGGAGTGGAACTCCAAGCTCCTGAAGGACTACGCCATCGGCTGACCGCGGCCCGTGAGCCCCCGCCGCCCGGCCGCGCGGGGGCCCGCCGCACACCCCGGGCCCGCAGGGACGACGTACGGAGAGAGATGAGCACCCTGATACTCAAGGCCAGACGGTCTTTCAGCACCCACTGGTACGCCTGGGCCATGGTCCTGCCCGTGGTCGTCGTCCTCGGCGTGCTCGTCGGCTATCCGCTGGGCCGGGGGATCTACCTCTCCTTCACGGACGCCAACGAGGCCAATATCGGGCGGACCATCGGCGACTTCTCCGTCCCGTCGACGTACACCTTCGTCGGCCTGGAGAACTACTGGAACATCCTCTCCGGCCGGGAGGGCTCCTTCTACCCCCGGCTGACCTGGACGGTCCTGTGGACGCTGAGCTGTGTGGTGCTCCACTACGGCATCGGCCTCGGGCTGGCGCTGCTGCTCAACCGGCGGATGCGCGGCCGCTCTCTCTACCGGGTGCTGCTGGTGCTGCCGTGGGCGGTGCCCGCGTTCGTCGCCGCGTTCGCCTGGAAGCTGATGTACAACACCGACAACGGGGTGCTGAACGCGCTGCTGGGGAAGATCGGCATGGCCCCGGTGGACTGGCTGGGCGATCCGTTTGTCCAGAAGCTGTCGGTGATCGTGGTCAACACCTGGCTGGGCGTGCCGTTCATGATGGTCGCCATCCTGGGCGGGCTCCAGTCCGTACCGCGCGAACTGCACGAGGCCGCCGAGATGGACGGTGCCACGCCCTGGCAGCGGTTCGTCCATGTCACGCTCCCCGGGCTGCGGCCGGTCAGCACCACGATCGTGCTGCTGGGGACCATCTGGACCTTCAATATGTTCCCCATCATCTATCTGGTGATCGGACAGGCCGGCGGCACCGAGAGCGAGATCCTGGTGACCTACGCCTACCGGCTGGCCTTCCAGGGAGTGCGGGACTACGCGGGCTCCGCCGCGTACGGCATCGTGATCCTCTCGCTGCTCCTGGTCTTCTCCGTGTTCTACCGCGGCATGCTCAACCGTCAGGAGGCCGCCAAGTGAGCAGCAGCACCGAGGCCGCCGGGGCGGCGACCGGCACCGTACGGACGGCCGGGGCCCGGGCCGGGGAGACACCGCGTCCGGCGGTACGGCGCCGGGGCGAGCGGTCCCGCCTCTCGTCGGCCGCGCTCCACACCACCCTGGTCTGCGCGTCCCTGATCGCGCTCTTCCCCATCGTGTTCATCGTCCTGGTGTCGCTGCGCGGGGAGAACGGCTGGACGCACCCCATGGAGCTGGAGGGGTTCACCCTCGCCAACTACACCCATCTGCTGGGGAAGACCGAGTTCAGTACCTGGTTCCTCAACTCCGTGATCATCGCGGGCGGCACCATGCTGGTCGGTGTGCTGATCGCGGCCAGCGCGGGCTACGCGGTCTCCCGGATGAGGTTCCCCGGCCACAAATCGCTGATGTGGACCTTCCTGATCTGCCAGATGTTCCCCGTGGCGGTGCTGATCGTGCCGCTCTACAACATCCTGGGCGAGCTGAAGCTGCTGGACAGCTACGGCGGGCTGATCATCACCTACTGCTCGGTGTCCGTGCCGTTCTGCGCCTGGATGCTGAAGGGGTACTTCGACACCGTCCCGGTGGAGATCGACGAATCGGGCCGGGTGGACGGGCTCACCCCGTTCGGCACCTTCTGGCGGCTGATCGTCCCGCTGGCCCGGCCGGGCCTGGCGGTCACCATGTTCTACACGTTCCTGACCGCCTGGAGCGAGGTCGCCTTCGCCACCTCCTTCCTCAGCAGCGAGGGCAAGTACACGCTGGCCGTCGGTCTCCAGACCTTCGTCGGACCGCACCGCGCCGAGTGGGGGCTGATGACCGCGGCCTCGGTGCTGATCATGCTCCCGGCGGGGCTGCTGTTCTTCTTCGCCCAGCGGCATCTGGTGGCCGGTCTGACCGCGGGCGGCACCAAGGGCTGACGGCCCCGGGCCGTGGCTCCGGCGCGATCCACCGGAACCACGGCCCGAAGTGGCGTATCCACGCCATGAGGATGCGCGTTGACCATCGACATAGGGGGCAGAACAGCCCTGTACATGCCGCAGATGCCACCAATTACTTATAGATCACCCCAAGCTTTGACAGTTCGGACGGCGCGCCCTCCCGGCGGCGCACCGCACCGGCACCAGCACCGGCACCAGCACCAGCACCAGCACCAGCACCAGCACCAGCACCAGCACCAGCAGTGCGCCACACCGGCAACGCACCGCGCCAGTGACGACCTTCAAGGGAACGACATGACCCAGGAGCTTGCTCCCACCCTTCGCGACCGGTCCGCCGAACCCCCGGCGGACTGGTGGCGGGACGCCGTCATCTACCAGGTGTACGTGCGCTCGTTCGCGGACAGCGACGGCGACGGGATCGGCGATCTGCGCGGCGCCCGCGAGCGCCTCCCCCATCTCGCCGGGCTCGGCGTCGACGCCGTCTGGCTCACCCCGTTCTACGCCTCCCCCCAGGCCGACGGCGGATACGACGTCGCGGACTACCGCTCCGTCGACCCCCTCTTCGGCGACCTCCGGGACGCCGGCGATCTGATCACCGAGGCCCACCGGCTGGGGCTGCGGGTGATCGTCGACATCGTGCCCAACCACACCTCCGACCGGCACGCCTGGTTCCGCGCCGCCGTCGAGGGCGGCCCCGGAGCGCCCGAGCGCGCGCTCTACCACTTTCGCCCGGGCCGGGGCGAGGACGGCGAGCTGCCGCCGAACGACTGGGAGTCCGTCTTCGGCGGACCCGCCTGGACCCGGACGACCGCCGGGGACTGGTATCTGCATCTCTTCGCCTCCGAGCAGCCCGACCTCAACTGGGACCACCCCGCCGTCCGCGAGGAGTTCGAGTCGATCCTCCGCTTCTGGCTGGACCTGGGCGTCGACGGCTTCCGCATCGACGTCGCGCACGGCATGGTCAAGGCCGAGGGGCTGCCGGACATCGGGCTGCGGGAGCAGGCGAAGCTGATCGGCGCCCAGGTGCTGCCCTTCTTCGACCAGGACGGGGTCCATGAGATCCACCGCTCCTGGCGGCGGCTGCTCGACGGGTACGAGGGCCAGCGCATCGGCGTCGCCGAGGCATGGGCGCCCACCGCCGAGCGGCTCGCGCTCTATGTCCGCCCCGACGAGCTCCACCAGGCGTTCAACTTCCAGTTCCTCACCTGCGACTGGGACGCGGCCGCGATGCGCGAGGTCATCGACGACTCCCTGGCGGCCACCGGATCGGTGGGCGCCCCCACCACCTGGGTCCTCTCCAACCACGACGTCGTCCGCCACACCACGCGGTACGGCGGCGGGGAGCGCGGTCTGCGGCGGGCCAGGGCGGCGGCGCTGCTCACCCTGGCACTGCCCGGGTCCGCCTATCTCTACCAGGGCGAGGAGCTGGGCCTGCCGGAGGTGACGGAGCTGCCGGACGCGGTCCGCCAGGACCCGGCGTTCTTCCGCGGCGACGGCCAGGACGGACTGCGGGACGGCTGCCGGGTGCCGATCCCCTGGTCGGGCGGCACCGCTCCGTACGGCTTCGGGCCCGGCGGCAGCTGGCTGCCCCAGCCCGGGGAGTGGGCGGGCCTCTCGGTGGCGGCGCAGACCGGCGTCCCCGGCTCGACCCTGGAGCTGTACCGTTCGGCGCTCGCCCACCGCAGGGAGCTGCCCGGCCTCGGCGACGGCGCGATGGAGTGGCGGCCCGCGCCCGCCGGCGTACTGGCCTTCGCCAGGCCCGGCTTCGTCTGCACCCTGAACACCCTCGAAGAGGCCGTGGAGATCCCGGCGCCGGGCCGTCCGCTGCTCTCCTCGGCCCCCCTGGACGCCACCGGCTCCACGGTCCGCGTCCCGGCCGGGACCTGCGTGTGGTGGGCAGTCTGAGATGCGCCCGGTACAGTCCCATCCCGTGACCGCACCCGCACGACTGGCAGACATAGCGGCCCAGGCGGGGGTCAGCGAAGCGACGGTGAGCCGGGTTCTCAACGGAAAGCCCGGCGTCGCCGCGACCACCCGCCAGGCCGTCCTCGCCGCACTGGACGTCCTCGGCTACGAACGCCCCGTACGACTGCGCCAGCGCAGCGCGGGCCTGGTCGGCCTGATCACCCCGGAGCTGGAGAACCCGATCTTCCCGGCGCTGGCCCAGGTGATCGGGCAGGCGCTGACCCGCCAGGGCTACACCCCGGTGCTCGCCACCCAGACCCCCGGCGGGTCCACCGAGGACGAGCTGACGGAGATGCTGGTGGACCGGGGGGTCGCGGGCATCATCTATGTCTCCGGCCTCCATGCGGACACCACCGCCGACACCCAGCGCTATGAACAACTGAGGGCCCAGGGGGTCCCCTTCGTCCTGGTCGACGGCTACTCGCCGAAGGTGCGGGCGCCGTTCATCTCCCCGGACGACCGGGCGGCGATGCGGCTCGCGGTGACCCATCTGGTGTCGCTGGGGCACAGCCGGATCGGGCTGGCGCTGGGGCCGCTCCGCTTCGTCCCGGTGCTGCGGAAGATCGAAGGCTTCACCGAGGCGATGCGGGAGCAGCTCGGCCTGGACGCGGAGACCGTCACCGGGCAACTGATCCAGCACTCCCTGTACACGCTGGAGGGCGGCCAGGCCGCCGCCTCGGCCCTGCTGGACCGGGGGTGCACCGCCGTGGTCTGCGCCAGCGACATGATGGCCCTGGGGGCGGTCAGAGCGGCCCGCCGACGGGGGCTCGAAGTGCCGGACGACGTCTCCGTCGTCGGTTTCGACGACTCCCCGCTGATCGCCTTCACCGATCCCCCGCTGACGACGGTCCGCAAGCCGGTCCCCGCGATGGGGCAAGCCGCGGTCCGGACCCTGCTGGAGGAGATCTCCGGAAACCTGCCCCCCAGCGCTCCCGGTTCCGCTTCGGCCGCGTACAGTGAGTTCGTCTTCATGCCTGAACTGGTCGTACGGGGCTCGACGGCCTCCGTACCGGGGCCGGGCGGGCGTTCCTGACCAGGGCCGTCCCCTCCGGGATACGCTCCGTGGTGTCGTCCGCAGGGTGGAGAGCGTGCGCCCTGAACGGGACCGAGGGATGATCGGTCGGTGGGCGCGAATCTGGCAGACTCTCGTTCCATGGGTGAAACGACCGTGAAGACACTGGAAGGCCGGACGGCCACCCCGTCACCCATGGCGGAAGAGCCCGCCGGACCTGCGCGTTCGCGCTTCGCGCGGTTCAAGGAGCTGCGGTCGCCGAGGCGCCCGCGCATCTGGTTCGAGATCCTGCTGATCGCGGTGAGTTACTGGACGTACTCGCTGATCCGCAATGCCGTACCGGAGCAGAAGACCCAGGCCCTGAAGAACGCGGACTGGATCCTGGGCTTCGAGCGGGCCATCGGGCTCGACTTCGAGCATGCGGTCAATCACGCGGCGAACTCCGTGACATGGCTCATCGTGACGATGAACTACTACTACGCCACGCTGCACTTCGTCGTGACCATCGGCGTGCTGGTGTGGCTCTACCGCTGGCATCCGGGGCGGTACGCGGCGGCCCGGCTGGTGCTCTTCGCCACCACCGCGGTCGCCCTGGTCGGCTACTACCTGTATCCGCTCGCTCCCCCTCGGCTGATGGAGGGGCACAATTTCATCGACACCGTCCTGGTGCACGAGACCTGGGGCTCGATGGCCTCGGGCGATCTGAAGAACATGTCCAACCAGTACGCGGCGATGCCGTCGATGCACATCGGCTGGTCGCTCTGGTGCGGGCTGATCATCTTCGCGGTGGCCAAGGCGCCCTGGGCGAAGATCCTCGGCCTGCTGTACCCGGTCGCCACCCTCGTGGTGATCGTGGCGACGGCGAACCACTTCTGGCTGGACGCGGTGGGCGGCGTGCTCTGCCTCGGCTTCGGCTTCCTGCTCTCGTACCTCTGGTACCAGGCGCTGCCGCACCGGCTGCCGAAGGTGCCGGTACGGGAGCCGGAGCGGCGGAGGCTGCGTCCGGCGCGGGCGTAGCCGCCGCGTCACGGTCCGCGAAAGGGGCGGGGCCGGACCCTCTGGGGGTCCGGCCCCGCCCCTTTCGCGATACGGCTCCGACCCGGGCGGGCCGGCGGCTCAGCCGCGGGCGGCGCCGGTGGGTTCGGGATGCGGGCCGTCCGCCGGGGTGCCGTCCTGCCCGCTGCCGCCCCCGGCCTCCTTGTCCGCCGCGGTCGCGGCCGCCGGGCCGGCCCCGCGGAGCGCGGTCGCGGCGACCAGCGCGGTGGCCACCGCCAGTACGGCACAGACCAGACCGACCGTGTTCAGTCCACCGACGTACGCCTCACGGGCCGCGGCCAGCACCTCGTCGGCAGCGCCGCCGGGAAGACCGGCCGCGACGGCGAGCGCGCCCTCGACACTGCCGCGCACCGCTTCCGCCTGCTCCCCGGTCAGCCCGTCCGGTACCTCGACCCCGCCGCTGTACAGCGCACCGCCGAGGCTGCCGAAGGCGGCGAGGCCGAAGGCGACCCCGAACTCTCCGCTGGTCTCGTTCAGGGAGGCCGCCGAGCCGCTCTTCTCCGGCGGCGCGGTGCCGACCGCCAGATCGGTCCCGAGGGCTCCGATCGGGCCGGTCCCGAAGAAGCCGATCACAAATCCGGCGATCAGCAGAGGGAAGCCGCCCGCCGGGTCGACGAAGGCGAGCAGCAGATAGCCCACCGCGGTCAGCGCGAGCCCCCCGCCGATGACGGTGCCCAGCGGCAGCCTCCTGGCCAGGGTGGGCGCCAGGGTCGCGGAGACGATGGACGCCAGCGCGGACGGCACCATCCACAGACCGGCCTCGAACGGCGACAGTCCCTCCACCATCTGCAGAAAGCCGGTGATGAAGAGATACATCCCGCTCATCCCGGCCATGGTGAGCAGCAGGACCAGCAGGGCGAAGGTGAAGGCCCGGTGCCGGAACAGCCCGAGGTCCAGCAGCGGATGGCTCAGCCCGCGCTGCCGGGCGACGAAGAGCGCGCCGAAGACGAGACCGGCGGCGATCGCGGCCGCGGCGGCCGGCTCCCAGCCGTGGCGGGCGCTCTCCTTGAGCCCGTAGATCACCGGCAGGATGGCGGCGAGTGAGAGGAACACGCTCGGCAGGTCGATCCGCCCGCCGTCCGGGTCCCGGTACTCGGGGAGTACCAGAGGGGCCGCGACCAGCAGGATCAGCATCACGGGGACGCCCAGGACAAAGACCGAGCCCCACCAGAAGTACTCCAGCATGATGCCGCCCACGACCGGCCCGAGCGCGGTGCCGCCCATGAAGCAGCAGGCCCAGACGGCGATCGCCCGGCCGCGCTGGAGCGGGTCCTTGAACATGTTGCTGATCAGCGAGAGCGTGGAGGGCATCAGGGTCGCGGCGGCAACGCCGAGCAGGGCCCGGGAGACGATCAGCATTTCGGCGCTGGTGGCGAAGGCGGCCAGCAGGGAGGTGGCGCCGACGGCGACGGCGCCGGTCATCAGCAGCCTGCGGCGGCCGATGCGGTCGCCGAGCGTCCCCATCGTGACCAGGAAGCCCGCGATCATAAAGCCGTAGATGTCCATGATCCACAGCGTCTGGCTGCCGCTGGGCGCAAGGGATTCGGCGAGATGCGGCAGGGCGAGGAAGAGCACGCTCTGGTCGAGGGAGATGAGCAGGGTGGGGAGGGCCAGGACGGCGAGCCCGGCCCATTCGCGGGCACCGGCCCTCCTGACGGGGCTACTCGGGGGTGGGGCGGCGGACATGGGTGCCTTCCGGTCGGTGTCGGCGGTTCGGAAACCGTCGGGGGGTTATTCGGAATGGTTTCGAATAGTTCGGGATGATTCGGGGTGGTTCGGGTACGGAGGCCCGCGGGGTGCGGGGTGCGGGGTGCGGGGTGCGGGGTGCGGGGTGCGGGGTGCGGGGTGCGGGGTGCGGGGTGCGGGGTGCGGCGGGGGCCGCGGGTGGTGCCGGATCTGCTCCGGCGGTACGGCCACCGGCTGCGGACCAGCGGGCGCGGGGCGG
>NZ_JBSFNQ010000026.1:0-88699 GCF_053981115.1 Streptomyces sp. NPDC003691
GTGTGGGGGGGGGGGGGGGGGGGGGGGGGGTGGGGGGGGGGGGGGGGGCCCCCCCGGGGGGGGGGGGGGGGGGGGCGGGGGGGGGGGCCCCCCCCCCGGCCCCGTACCGCCTTGCGGGCGGGTGGCCCGGCTCAGTGCGCGGCGGACTTCTGCGGCTCGGCGGCGGCGGCGGTCGGCTCCCCGGCCGCCCCTCCGTTCTCGGCCGCTCCTCCGTTCACGGCCGCCCCGCCCTTCACGGCCGCCCCGCCCTTCACGGTCTCCCGGCCCTGGAGCAGCAGCCCGGCCAGGACCGCCGCGACCACCACTCCGGCACCGCCCGCCACAAAGCTGTTCGACATGGCCTGGGTGAAGGCGTCCCGTGCGGCGTCCGCCAGATGGGGCAGCTTCAGCGCCACCGCCACCGACTCCTTCGCGGCCTCCGGGGCCTCTCCCGGCAGTTCGTTCCGGTACGTGCCGGAGAGCACCGCGCCGAGGATCGCGACACCGAGGGCCGCACCCGCCTGCTGGATGGTGTCGTTGAGGGCCGAGCCGACCCCGGCGTGCTCCTCCGGGACGGCGCCCATCAGCGCGGCGATCGCGGCGGGCATCGCCAGTCCGCCACCGGCGCCCATCAGCAGCATGGCCACCGACAGCAGACCCCAGCCGTCGCCCTCGGAGAGGGTGGCCAGCGCGCCGAACCCGGCCGCGATGGTGAGGAGTCCGGCGACGGCCATCACCCGGTTGCCGGTCCGCGGGAGGAGAGCGGCGCCGATGCCGTTGAAGGCGATGACGGCGACGGCCATCGGCGCGAAGGCGAGGCCGGTCTCGGTGGCGCTGTAGCCGAGGACGAACTGGAGGTACTGGGTCAGCACCAGCATCAGACCGCCGTTGGCGAAGGTCAGCAGGACGAGCGAGAAGCTGGCGCCGGTGAAGACCTTGTTGCGGAACAGCTCGACCGGGACCATCGGCGAGTCGGTCCGGGCCTCCCAGACGGCGAAGGCGACCAGGGAGACGGCGGCGGCGATGGCGGCGGTCAGCGTGACGGGGTCGCCCAGACCGGTCTTGGGCGCCTCGATGATCGTCCAGACCAGGGCGGTCATACCGGTCATGGAGAGGACCATGCCGGGGAAGTCCGGCTTGCGCCACGGGCCCTTGGACTCGGGCATCAGCAGCAGCGCGGAACCGATGGCGAGCGCGGCGATCGGCACGTTGATCAGGAAGACGGCACCCCACCAGAAGTCGGAGATCAGCGCGCCGCCGAGGACCGGGCCGCCGACCAGGCCGACCATCGCGACCGCGGACCAGGCGGCGATCGCCTTCGGGCGCTCGTCCTCGTCGAAGACGGTGATCAGGATGGAGAGCGTGCTCGGCATGACCAGCGCGCCGCCGATGCCCATCAGCGTCCGGGCGGCGATCAGCGTCTCGGGGCTGCCCGCATAGGTCGCGACCAGTGAGGCGGCGCCGAAGAGCGCAAGCCCGAGGATCATCACCTTCCGCCTGCCGAACCGGTCGGAGAGGCTTCCGGCGGTGAGCAGCAGCCCGGCGAAGACGAGGATGTACGACTCGATGATCCACTGAACGTCGGTGGTGCCGGCCCCGAGGTCGTCGGTGATCGCGGGGACCGCCACCGTCAGCACCATGTTGTCGATCACCAGGACCAGGGTGCTCAGGCAGAGCACGACCAGGATCCACCAGCGCCGGGGGTTGCGGGCGGGCGCCCCGGATCCGGCCTCGGACCCGTACCCGGTACCGGCCTCGGACCCGTGCCCGGGGGCGTTCCCCGTCCCGGTTCCCTTGTCGCTTCCATGCGGCTCGCGCTCCATGGTTCCCCTCCGAAAGGTCGTGTCGTACGGCGTTCTGCACGCTCCGAACGCTCTGCCGTACGGCGTGCGTCCTGCCGAACACTGTACGGAGGCCGCACAGTGTTCGCAACCACGTACGGCGTTCGGAATCTGCGTTAGGGTGGGGACGAACCGGGCAACGGCGCAAGGGGATTGCCGGGAGATCCGGGAGATGCCGTGAGATGCCGCGGGCCGCCGCGGGCCGCCGCGGGAGAGGAGCCGGAGAGATGACGGTCGAGGAAGGCACCACCGCAGCCGCGGGAGCGCAGGGGCGGGCGGCGGACGAGGGATTCCCCTCCGTCTGGACCCGCCCGCAGCGGCGCAGGCGGGAACAGCCCGCGCTGAGCAGGGAGCACATCGTCGCCGAGGCGCTGGCGCTGCTGGACGGCGAGGGCCTGGAGGCCCTGAGCATGCGGAAGCTGGGCGCCCGGCTGAAGGCGGGCGCCACCTCCCTGTACTCGCACGTCGCGAACAAGGAAGAGCTGATCGAACTCGTCGTCGACGAGGTCTTCGGCGAAATCGAGGTCCCCGAGCCGGCCGGGCCGGACGAGTGGCGGTCCGCGCTGGAGTCCTTCGCGCACGACTTCCGGGCGACGATCCTGCGGCACCCGTGGATGGCGTCGGTGCTGGGCGAGGTCGGGATGTCGTACCTCGGGCCGAACATGATGCGGCTCTCGGACCGGATGCTCGGCATCTTCGAGGCCGCGGGCGAGGAGGACGCCGAGACGGCGGACGTGCTCGGCAGCACGCTCATCGCGTTCGTCCTCGGCACCGCGCTCACCGAGGCGGCCTATCTCACCACCCTGGCCCGCAGCGGCCGGACCGAGGAGGAGTGGGTGGCGAGCATCTGGCCCGCGGCGGTGGCGGCGGCGGAGCCGTTCCCCCGGCTGCGGAAGCGGTACGCGGACCTGGCCTCGGCGGAGGGGCCGAGCACCCGCGGATCGGCGTTCGACCAGGGGCTGGCCTGTGTGATCGACGGCATCGCGGCCCGGCTGCGGGGCGGGTGAACCGGCTGCCGGGCGGGGGTGGGGCGGGTGAACCCGGCGGCCGGGCTTCGGGGCGGGTGCGCCCTGCGGCCCGGCCGCGGGGGCCGGGCCGGGGGCGTGGCCGGGGGCGCGGTCAGGGCGTGGGCGGGCCTCCCCGGCCGGGCTCCCGGACCCGCCGCGGCCGCCCCCGCATGAACCGGCCTACCGTGATCCGGCCTACCGCCGGTCCGCGGCCGCCCCGGTGGCGTCGCCGGTGCCGGTGCCGGAACCGGAACCGGTCGCGGCCCGGGCTCCGGCCCCGGCTTCGGGACCGGCCGGTCGCAGCCGCGCCAGCGCCGTCTCCAGATCGGCGCGCGCGGGCCGGTTGTGCGGCAGCTTCGCCAGCATCGCGGCCATCCCGCAGGTGTCCGTGAGGGCCGAGAAGACCAGCCCGCCCGCGATGCCCCCGGACAGCAGCAGCCAGGCCGGGTGCAGTACGGCCCCGAGGACCGTACCCAGCAGAACAAGGACACCCGCCGTGAACCGGACCTGGCGCTCCATCGCCCAGCCCCCCTTCGGTACGGCGCAGGCGCCCGGTCCCCCGGCCGTGGGCCGCTCCAGGGGGTGGCCCTGCCGTTCCCACGCCCGGGTGCCGCCTTCGAGGCTCGCCGCCCGCACGCCCTGCCCGGCCAGCAGGGCGCAGGCGCTGCCCGACCGCGCACCCGACGCGCAGACGACCAGCACCTCCCCGCGCCCGGCGGCCCCGGCTATCTCGGGGAGCGCCTGCCGCACCCGGTCGAGCGGGATGTTGACGGCGCCCGGGACATGCCCGGACGCGTACTCGCCCGGTGTCCGGACGTCGATGACGGTCAGCGATGCCAGGCGGGGCCGGACGTCGTCGGGGCCGCGCAGTTCGTAGGCGGGGTTCTCGGAGTGGGTGTTCCGGTGCATCGGTGATGCCTCCTTCGGGGGGCGAAGGGGGTAAATTACCCCCAGGGGTATATGGGTGGGTGGGGTACGGGAGAGGAGTGGATGTCGTGGAGTTGGATCTTGCGGCCGCCGAGATGAAGGCCGTGCTGAACCGGCTGCGCCGGGCCCAGGGTCAGATCGCCGGGGTGATCCGGATGATCGAGGAGGGCCGGGACTGCGAGGAGGTCGTGACCCAGCTCGCCGCCGCGTCCCGGGCCCTCGACCGGGCCGGTTTCGCGATCATCGCCTCGGGCCTCCAGCAGTGCCTGACCGGTCCGGACGCGGACGGCGAGGGCGGACTCAAAGAGGACCCGGAGAAGATGCGGGCCAGGCTGGAGAAGCTCTTCCTGTCGCTGGCGTGAGCGGGGCGGGCGCGGGCCCACGGATACGGGACTTCGGATACGGGACCGGGGATACGAGCCCGGGCGGCCGAGCCCGGGCGGCCGAGCCTGCGGAAACGGCCCCGGCCCGTGTCCGTGTCCGCGTCACACCGCCCCCGCCGCGTCGGCCGCCATCGCCACCGCGACCGCGACCAGTGACCAGGCGAAGACCTTCCGCAGCGTCCCGGACGAAACCCGGTCCGCGAGGCGTTTGCCGTCCCGCGCGCCCAGTACCGCCGCGCCCGCGAAGGGCGCGATCAGGCCCCACTCCAGCCCCTGGGCGGTGCCCGAGCGGGTCGCCAGCGCGGCTACCGCGTTGACGCCGATCACCAGCAGCCCGGTGCCGACGGCCGCGCGCATCCCGAGGCCGAGGGTCCTGTTCAGGGCCGGTACGACGAGGAAGCCGCCGCCCACCCCGAGGACACCGGTCAGCGCGCCGAGCCCGGCCCCCGTACCGGCCGCCGCGCCCGCCCCCCGCGGGCCCGCCCCGCTCCCGGCTCGGGAGCCGGAGCCAGGGTCGGGGCCGCCGCCGGAACCGGGACCGCCGGACCGGAGCATGCCCACTGCCACGACCGCGGCGATGACCGCGAACGCGCCGGTCAGCACCGCATCGGGCAGTTTCGCCGCCGCCGCTCCCCCGAGGGCCGCGGGCACCACCCCGGCAGCCGCGAAGAGGGCACCCGTACGCCACCGGACATGTCCGTCGCGGGCATGCGCGTACAGCGCGGAGGCCGAGGTGAGCGCGACGATCACCAGGCTCGCGGTGGTCGCCGCGGCCGTGTCGAAACCGAGGAGGTAGATCAGCGCGGGGACGGCGAGCACGCTGCCGCCCCCGCCGAGCGCGCCCAGGGCGATCCCCACGACCGCGCCCGCGACGAGCGCGAGCAGCACGGCGCCGCTCATGCGCCGGAGGAACAGGCGCCGGGAGAACCGGCACCGGGGGCGGCGGCGCAAGTACCGGGAGAGGCGCCGGGCCCGGCCGTTTCCGTACCGTCCACGCCGTCCGTGCTGCCCGTACCGTCCGCGGCCGTGTCGCCGGGTCCGTCCCCGGCCGGGACCCCGGCCGGGTCGCCGCCCCTGACCGGCAGCCCCGCCGCCCGCGCCGAGGCGAATCCGTCGTCCACGGCCACCACCTCGCGCCCCGCCGCGTCCAGCAGGGACGCGCCGATCGCGGCCCGCAGCCCGCCCGCGCAGTGCACCCAGACGGTCCCGGGCGGTATCTCGCCGAGCCGCGATCGCAGTTCGTGCAGCGGTACGCCGACGGAGCCCGCTATCCAGCCCTGGCCGGCGCGCTCCGAGGCCCGGCGCACATCCACCACGACCACAGGACGGCCGACGTCGCCGGCCGCGGCCGCCGCCAGATCGGCGAAGGCCGCGCGGCGGAAGGTACGGGCCCGGTCGCCGTCCCGCAGCCAGTCCCCGACCTCGCCGGTCGCCGCCGCGGCGGGCCGGTCGATCCCGACCCGGACCAGCTCGCGCTGGGCCGCGGCCAGCTGCCCGGGGGACTCGGCGAGCAGCGTGACCGGCCTGCCCCACGGCACCAGCCAGGCGAGATACGTCGCGAGCTGTCCGTCCGCCTCGACGTTGACCGTGCCCGCGACATGCCCGGCGGCGTACGCCACCCGGCTGCGCAGGTCGACCACCCACTCCCCTTCAGCGAGCCGCTCCGCGATCTCCGCGGCGTCGGCGAGGGCGGGCGGGGTGAGATCGACGGGCGCGGGGCCGCGGGCGTTCAGCGGGCCCATGTGGACGTAGTAGGCGGGGATGTCGTCGAGGGAGGCGAGGAGCCCGGCGACGAAAGCGTCGGCGTCCTGGAGCAGCGCGCCGTTGCTGCGCCGTTCGGCCCCGATGGTGCTGCCGGCCGTACCGGCGGCGCCGGGGCCCGAGGAGCAGAAGCTGCCGAAGCCGTGGGTGGGCAGCACGGCGGTGGAGTCGGGCAGTTCCCCGGCGAGCCGGTGCGCGGAGGCGTGCTGGGCACGGGCGAGGTCCTCGGTGAGCCGGGGTTCGACCAGGTCGGGGCGGCCGACGGTGCCGATCAGCAGCGATCCGCCGGTGAAGGCGGCCACGGGTGTGCCCGCCTCCTCCAGGACATAGGCGGTGTGGTGCGGGGTGTGCCCGGGGGTGGCGACGGCACGCAGTACGAGGTCCGTGTCGATGTCCGCGCGGTCACCGTCGGCGACGGGCACCCGGGTGTACGAGACCCGGGCCCCGGCCGGTACATGGTAGGCCGCGCCGCTCAGCCGGGCCAGCTCCAGACCGCCGGTCACGTAGTCGTTGTGGACGTGCGTCTCGACGACGTGCGCGATGCGCACGCCCCGCCGGGCGGCGAGGTCGAGGACACGGTCGATGTCCCGGGGCGGATCGACGACGACGGCGGTACGGGCGCCGCCCGCGAGATAGCCGCGGTTGCCGAGCCCGGGCACGTCGATGGTGTCGATGAAAAACACGGTGGGTCCCTTCGCTCTGATTACCCCCCGGGGTATACGAAGGACCGTACCAAATTACCCCGGGGGGTATACAAGCGGGTGTGAAGGACCTCATGCCGGGCCCGGCGGGGAGGGACGGGCGGGAGGGGAGGAGCGGGAGCGCGGGAACACGAGAGCGGGCCCGGCAGGGCGGGGCAAGGCAGAGCGCGGGACAGCAGAGGCAGGGGGCAGGCGATACGGGTACGGACACGGCCAGGGGCCCGGGTGGCGGGTGGCGGCACGGACCCGGATTCAGCCCTGCCGTACCCCCGTGACCAGGTACGAGACAAACTCCACCTGCGCCGACCCGTCCCCCGTCGTCCACGGCGCCAGCAGCTCGCGGACCCGGTCCGCCGTACGGCCGAGGTTCTCGGGGTCGGCCTCGACGAGCGCCTGTCCCCAGGGGGTCACGGTCAGAAAGCCGGGGACGAACGCGGTCAGCGGCGGCAGGCCGATATCGGCGACGACCTCGTGCGCGGTGACCTCGGCCAGCCCCGCGTCCCGCAGCAGGCCTGTCAGCTCGTCGGCACCGCAACTGAACGCGGAGGCGTACCAGTCGGTGATCCCGGGGCCGCCGATCTCCTCGAAGGCCCGCTGCTGTGCGGCGAAGAGGGGCGACCGGTCGAGGGGCGCCCAGACCGTGGCGGCGAACCGGCCGCCGCCGGGGCGGGTGACCCGGACGGCCTCGGCGATCGCGGCGGCCCGGTCGGGGAAGAACTGCACGCCCTGCTGGCAGACGACGGCGTCGAAGGTCCCGCTCGCATAGGGGAGATCGCCCGCCTCCGCCTCCTGCCACTCGATGACGAGACCTTCGGCGGCGGCGCGGTCGGCGGCGGTCTCCAGCATGCCGGGGACCAGGTCGACACCGACGGTCCGGGCATTGGTGCCCGCCGTCCGCGCGGCGGCGGTCCGGGCGACGAAGCCCGTCCCGCAGGCGATGTCGAGCAGCGCGCCGCCGGGCACCGGCGCGACCGCGTCGAGCAGAGCGGCGACGAAGGGCGCCATGACGGGCGCGGCGTAACGCTCGTACCGCTCGGGAGCGCGGTCGGTGAGGCGGAAGCCCCGTACGTCTCCCATAGGTCGACCATAGGTTCGTCCGGGCGGCGGCGCACATCGGGTACGGAGGAGCCACCGCGGGGCGAGCACACCGCGGTACGGATGCACAGCGGCCCGTACACACCGGCCGTACAGCGCACAGGCGGTACAGCGGGCAGCGCCCGGCGTCCGGCGGTACGGCGTCCGGCGGTACGGCGTCCGGCGGTACGGCGTCCGTTGCCCCGAACAACCTTCTCCGGCAGCCCCATTGTGCCCCCGGCCGGAAATCGACGGGCCTCTCTACCCGCGGGAGGAGCCCCGCTACATCCTTCGGTGCAGCCCGCTTTCGTCTTCCGCTACGACGATCCGGCCCGGGGCCGCCGGGACCATGAATACGTGACCACTCAGACCCTGCCCCACTCGCCCCGCGCGGCCGGAACAGCCGCCGCCGGGAGCCGGCTTCCGCTGCTCGACGTCCTGCGCGGCGCGGCGATCCTCGGCACCCTGATGACCAATGTGTGGATCTTCGCCGCGCCGGGTTCGGAGTGGGGCGTACTGACGGGCGCAACGGGCGCTCCCTCCTTCGACTCCTTCCCGCACGCGGTCGAGACCGTCATGCGGCTGCTGGCGAACGGCAAGTTCCTGGCGCTGCTGACCGTGCTGTTCGGGGTCGGCCTTGCCATCCAGTACGCCTCCGCCGAGCGGCGGGGCCAACCGTGGCCCGGGCGTTACCGGTGGCGGGCGCTCTTCCTGTTCTTCGAGGGGACCGTCCACTTCGTCCTGGTCTTCGCCTGGGACGTGCTGATGGGGTACGCCGTCACCGCGCTGCTCGTCGCCCGGCTGCTGACCCGGTCGATACGGGCGCAGAACCGGGTGATGTGGTGGCTCGGCGGTTTCCATCTGACGCTGATGCTCGTGGCCACCGCCTTCGTCATGGCGGACACCGGCAGCGGCAGCCAGCCCGCGCTCGAAGACGATGTACGGGACGTGTACGCGCACGGCAGCTGGGGCGAGCAGATCGTCTTCCGGCTGGAGAACGCCCTGGCCCTGCGGATGGAGCCGATCCTCACCTTCCCGCTGCTGGTGTTCCTGTTTCTGCTGGGTGTACGGCTCTTCCGGGCGGGCGCGTTCGGCGGTGACGAGACGGGCCGGCGGATCCGGGGCCGGCTGCTGACCTGGGGACTGGGCCTCGGCCTGCCGATCAGCGTGCTCTCCTCCGTCGCGGGCTCCGATCTCTTCCTGCTGGACCGTTACGTGGGCGGCCCGCTGACGGCGCTGGGCTACATCGGACTGATCGGGCTGCTGCTGGACCGCGTCCGCCGCCCGGGCCCCCTGCTGAACGGTCTGACCTCCGTCGGCCGTACGGCCCTCTCCGGCTATGTCCTCCAGAACGTGCTCTGCATGCTGGCCGCGTACGGAATCGGCCTCGGCCTCACGGAACGCCTCGGCGACGACTGGCACCCGTGGTGGGTGATCGCCCTCTGGACGGCGGTCTGCGCGATCCTGATGATCGGCTCCTCCCTCTGGCTCCGCCGCTTCTCGCACGGCCCGCTGGAGCAGGTCCAGCGGTGGGCACTGCGCCGCTGACGGCCCCGGGACGCCGGGCCCCGGAAGCCACCGGGGTCCTCAGCGGCCGGGTCCGCCCCGGTCCACCTCCGCGTCTCCGTCCCGGTCCCCGCCCCCGCCCCCGCCCTGATCCGTGCCGCCGCGCCGGTCCCCGCCCCCACCCTGATCCGCGCCCCCACCCTGATCCGCGCCTCCGGGCCGGGCCGGGGCGGCCGCGTCCCGGGTCAGCTGGGCCGCCCGCAGCCCGGCCTGGAGCCGGGTCCGCGCCCCCAGGACGTTCATGATCCGGCGCATCCGGCGCTCCACCGTGCGCTGCGCCACCCCCAGCCGGCGGGCGATCGCCCGGTCCGTCAGACCGGACGCGGACAGGGCCAGCAAGCGGCCGTCCTCGCCGGAGAGGCCGTATCCGTCCCCGGCCGCCGGGACCAGGGGTACGGCCCGCTCCCAGAGCAGTTCGCCGAGCGCCAGCACCCCGTCCAGCAGCCCCGACGGCCGGAGGACCAGCGCGGTGGCGCCGTCCCGTACCAGCGCCGTCGTACCGTCCACCGCCAGCAGCACCAGCGGCACCTCGGCCAGTACCCGGCTCCGCTCCCCCAGTGCCTCGCCCGCCTCCCGGGCCGCGGCCAGCCGTTCCGGCGAGTCCAGCCACCGGTGGTCGTAGACCGCCCGCCGCCGGACCGCCCGCACCGCGCCGGGCGCCGCCGCGGCCGGGGGCGCCCCCAGCACCAGCACCTCCCGGCGGGCCGCGCCCTGGAGCCGGGCGGCGAACCGGTCGGCCGCCTCCGGGCCGCCCGCGAGGGTCTCCACCACCGGCCGCCCGCCCGACCGGAACCCGTCGGTCAGGGCGGCGGCGACCAGCCTGGCGCGTTCGATCTCCTCCCGCCGCCGCAGGGCCAGCGCCTCCAGGGCGGGGCCGGGCGGGGCCGGACAGTACCGCGCGGGGCGGCCCGGCAGCCGGACCAGCAGCCCCCGGCCCTCCAGCGTCAGGGCCCGGCGGCGTACCCGGTCCCGGTCCCAGCCGGTGGCGGCGGCCAACTGGGCGACCGTCGCCCCGGGGAAGGCCAGCGCCGCGCGGTAGAGAGTCTCCTCGGCCGCGGGAACACCGAGCGCGCCGAGCCCGCGGACCGCCCCCGCCCGGGGCTCCCGCTCACCACCCGCGCCCGCCGCCGCACCCGCGCCCGCACCGGGCTCCCGCTCACCGCCCCCGCCCGTCCCGGCACCGGGCCGCCGCCGCTCACCCGCCCCCGCCATCGCGCCTCCTCCGCGCCGGTACGCACGGAAAGGTACAGACCACTTGGCGCCGCCACTACCCATCGGCGGCGGAATGCCGACAGTGACGGAAAGCCGCCGCTCCCGGGCAGTTCCGCACTGGTCCAGACCAAGTAGTTTGAGGGGTTGATCGTCCTGAGCACGGCCATGCACCCCCTTACCCCAGGGAGAGCCATGTTCATGAAAATCCGCAGATCCCCCCACCAACCCCCCCACCCACGCCCCCGCAGAACGAAGCACCCCCACCGGACCCTCCGCAACCGCTTCGCGGCGCTCCTCGCCGCCCTGGTCCTGCCCCTCGCCGGGCTCACCGGCCTCTCCGCCTCCCCCGCGCAGGCCGCCGGGACCCTCACCGCCACCTTCACCACCGAGAACAACGGCTCCTGGTGGCGCGGCATCTACACCATCCGCAACAGCGGCACCACGGCGGTCAACGGCTGGACCCTCCAGTTCGACCTGCCCGCCGGGGTCACCGTCACCGGCCACTACCACGGCGACGCCACCGTCAGCGGCAACCGCGTCACCGTGAAGAACGCCCACTACAACGCCACCGTCCCGGCCGGCGGCACCACCAACCCCTGGAGCTACTGGTTCATCGGCAACGGGCCCGTCGGCACGCCCACCGGCTGCACGGTCAACGGCGACAAGTGCGACGGCACCCCCGACGTACCGCCGACCGCGCCCGGCGCGCCGACCGTCACCACGGTCACCGCCCGGACCATGACGCTCGCCTGGCCCGCGTCCGCCCAGGGCGACTACCCGGTCGCCTCGTACGACGTCTTCGTCAGCGGTGTCCTCAAGGAGAACACCACCACGACCAGCGCCACCGTCGGCGGGCTGATGCCGAACACCGAGTACGTCGTCACCGTGCGGGCGAAGGACACCCGCGGCAACAACGGTCCGCTCGGTCCACCGCTCACCGTCCGTACGTACAACCCGGCGAACGATCCCGTGCCACCCACCGCGCCGGGCAATCTGCGCACCACCGCGAAGACCGCCACCACGGTGAACCTGGCCTGGAACCCGTCGACCGACAACGTCTCCGTCGCCGGGTACGACATCTACCGCGGCACCGGTACGACACCGGTCAAGACGGTCACCACCACCTCGGCCACCATCACCGGCCTGTCGCCCGCCACCGCGTACACCTTCACCGTGAAGGCGCGCGACCTGGCCGAGAACTCCTCCCCCGCCTCCAACACCCTCGCCGTCAGCACCGACGACGTCGCCGGGCCCGGCAACTACTACAAGGTCGGCTACTTCATCCAGTGGGGCCTCTACGGGCGCCAGTACTTCGTCAAGAACCTCGACACCTCCGGCGCCGCCGCCAAGCTGGACGTCGTCAACTACGCCTTCGAGAACATCGACCCGGTCAATCTGACCTGCCAGGCCGGGGTCACCAAGGGCATCTCCGGCAATCCGCAGGACCCGGACGAGGGCACCGGCGCCGGTGACGCCGACGCCGACTACGGACGGCCCTTCTCCGCCGCCCAGTCCGTGGACGGCGTCGCCGACGACGGCTGGGGCAAGCTCCGCGGCAACTTCAACCAGATCAAAAAGCTGAAGGCCAAGCACCCGCACCTCAAGTTCGTCGTCTCGCTCGGCGGCTGGACCTTCTCCAAGTTCTTCTCCGACGCCGCGGCCACCCCCGCGTCCCGCGAGAAGTTCGTCCGCTCCTGCGTGGACATCTGGATCAAGGGCAATCTGCCGGTCTACAACGGCGCGGGCGGCCCCGGCACCGGCCTCGGGGTCTTCGACGGCATCGACATCGACTGGGAGTGGCCCGGTGCCGAAGGACACGCGGGCAACCGCTGGGGCCCGCAGGACAAGGACAATCTGACGGCCCTGCTCGCCGAGTTCCGCAGGCAGCTCGACGCCCTCGGCGGCGAGCACAAGCTGCTGACCGCCTTCACTCCCGCCGACCCCGCGAAGATCGCGGCCGGCTGGGACCTCACGAAGATCTTCGACTATCTCGACTTCGCGAACGTCCAGGGGTACGACTTCCACGGCGCGGGCAGCGACAACTCGTGGGAGCCCAACCGCACCGGACACCAGGCGAACCTGTACCGGGACGCCCAGGACCCGTACCCCTTCGAATTCAGCATCGAGAAGGCCGTCCAGACCTATCTCGACGCCGGGGTCAACCCGCGGAAGCTGACCGTCGGCTTCCCGTTCTACGGCCGCGGCTGGAAGGACGTGGCGGCGGGCGCGGCGGGCGTCAACGGCGAGTGGCAGACCGCTAACGGCGCGGCACCCGGGCAGTTCCCCGAGGAAGCCGGTATCCGCGGCTACCAGAACATGATCACCAGCTATCCGAATATGACCGTGTACCACGACACCCAGTCCATCTCGACCTACGGATACACCGGCCCCGGCGGCACCTGGTGGAGCTTCGACGACGCCTGGTCCATCGGGAAGAAGGCCGAGTGGATCAAATCGAAGGGGCTGCTCGGCGGCATGATCTGGGAGATGTCCGGCGACACCCCGAACGGCGCGCTGATGAGCGCCCTGCACGCCGGACTGCCGTGATCCGCTGACGGCCCGCGGTAGCGCGTGACCCGTCACGCGCCGAGCACCGCGCGATGCACCACGCGTCGCACGTCGCACGTCCAGGCGCCGTGCGCACACCGCCGTACCGGTGTGCGCACGGCGTACGGCGTACGTGCAGGAGTGCGCACGGCGTACCGTACGTGCAGGGGTGCCCCGATAAGAACGCTGTCACCAGCCGGAAGCGGCGGTGATCTGTTCGGACGCGTGAGCAGGTCCGGTCCCGTCACCGGCCCGCCGGCGATACGGGCCCGGGCGGGGAGAGTTCGGCGCGTCGTACCACTGGCACGGAAAAGCCGAGCGCTGCGGCAAGCAGGCAGATCGCACCGCACCCGATGAAGAACGCCTCCGCTCCCCACAGGGCCACCGTGATGCCGACGGCAGGGAAGAGCACGGGTGCAAGGCCCAGCGTGCAGAGAGTCGTGACCGAGGTGACCCGTCCGAGATAGCGGGGGTCCGTCTCCGTCTGGACGAACGCTCCGGTCACGGTCGTCGTGAACCCGCTGGTCAGTCCGATGGAGAAGCCGAGCGTGACGGCTATGGGCAGTGAGGGGGCGTGCCCCAGGGCGACCGCTCCCGCGGCGGTGACGAGCAGCGCGCCACACATCGCCGACCCGGCGCGCGGTATCCGGGTCGAGACGGTGAGCAGCAAGGCCGAAGCCGCGGCGCCGGCGCTGAATGCACTCGCGATCCACCCCATGCCCGAGGCGCCCCAGCCGCGTTCGTCGGCCAGGAGGACCAGGCCGGTCGCGACCGGGCCGCTGAAGCACATCTCGCTCAGTCCGATCATCGTGACCAGCGGGGCGAGCATCCGGTGGCGGCGGACGTATCGCAGACCGTCACGGAGTTCATGCCAGGCGGAGCCGCGCTGGGATACCTCCGTCAAAGGCGTGGTCCGCACGGTCAGCAGAGTGACGAGCGAGAGGGCGAAGAGAGCGGCAGCGGCTGTGAACGCACCGGCCGTACCGCCGATCACCAGCACGGCGCCCGCCAGGAGGGGGCCCACGGCATTGCTCAGCCGGATCGACAACCCGCGCATCCCCTGGACCCGGGCGAGCTGCTCAGGTGTCGTGATACGTGGCGGGAGCGCACCCACCGCCGGCATGAACACCGCGTCCACCGCGCCGAAGACCAACGCGACCGCGGCCAGCAGCCACACGCCCGGGGACGCCAGCACGACTGCCGCGGCGGCGACGAGGATCACCATGCAGCGAACCACGTCGCTGACGACAGCAACCCGGCGCGGCCCGAACCGGTCGGCCACCACACCGCCACCGAGCATGAGCACAGCACGGGGAAGAGCACCGGCAGCGACCACCAGGCCCACCTGCGACGGCCCGCCGGTGCGGGCGGCCGCCCAGGACAGGGCGAGGAAGTAGACGACGTCGCCGGTGACCGAGGCCGTGTACGCGGTAAGCCAGCGCAGAACGTTGACGTCCCGGTAGGCGGGCCGCGCGGACGCGGCCATGCCGTGCGCGTTCACGCTTCGCCGGCCAACGGCAGCACTGTGCCGGGCACCGGAAACGCCTGCACCTGCAGCGCTACTGGAGAGGACCCTTCAGGCGCCTCGCTCTCGTCCTGCCGATATCGCGAGACGACCTCGAAGATCTCGGCCCGCATCCGGTCCACGTCGCCCGGGGTCAGATACAGAAGGAAGTCGCCGTAGGCAGTGACATCGAGCCACTCCTGAGGAAGCAGCGGCACCTCGTGCGCGGCCCTGCGCAGACGATCCGCAGCGGCAAGGGCGACCGCGTGTGTGTATGCGCGTCCGGCCTCGCGCTGCTCCGCAGGCGCGGCCGCGGGATCGTGGATCGACTGGCGATGGGCAGACTTCCACCACCGCTCGCGACCGGTGCCGCGGTCCGGGTCCTCCACGATGAGCCCGCCCGAGGCGAGTCGACGCAGGTGATAGCTCGCCGCGCCGGGGTTGATGCCGAGTTCGCCGGAGACCCGGGTGGCAGTGGACGGACCACGCTCACGCAGCAGGGTGAGCACGTTCAAGCGCAACGGGTGAGCGAGCACGCGCAGGGAGGCGGTGTCGAGCTCGATGTCCCGTCCCGAGGAATCGGGGGCTGAAGCAGAGGAAGCGACCATGCGCAGAGCGTAGACCTACAACAGTTGTTTCAAAAGAGTTGTTGTGAAGCGTCCAAGTCCCGGCGCAGCCCCTTGCGTTCAGAAATCGACCGATTGATGAGCAAGGTCGGCAAGCGGCGGCGCGCGGCGGGATCAGCACCGGATCGTGTCCATGAAACGGGTCCTGTCACCGGACCGGCTCGGCCGCTCCGTCCAGGACCTCATGGCGATCGTGTCCGGCCTGCGCAAGCCCGGTATCGGCGTCGCACGGCGTACGTGTACGGGCCTCGGGTGTGCGTACGGGCGCCGCCGGCCCGCGGCGACGGGACTTTCCACCCGGACGGGTGGGTTGGGGCCCGGCGCCGCGGGCCGGACGCCCCGCGCCCCGCTATCAACGTGCCATGACCCCTCACCGGAAGAACCGCATCCGTGGCGCGGCCGCGGCGCTCGCGCTGGTACTCGCGCCGGCCCCGCTCTCCGCAGGTCCGGCCGGCGCCGCCCCCGCGGCCGGCGCGGCGCGCACCGCTCCCGCCGCTCCCGCCGCCGCCCCCCTGTCCTCGTACGAGATGTACCAGCTGGAGGACGCCATCTCGCTGCTCGTCGAGGCGGACGAGGACCGGACCGGCTACACCCCCGCCGCCTTCCCGCACTGGAACGCGGGGCGGGACCCGGAGGACCTCTGCGACACCCGGCGCGAAGTGCTGCTGGCCGAGGCACTGGAGGCGCCGGACATCTCCCCGGGCTGCACCCTGAGCGGGGGCAGGTGGCACTCGTACTACGACAACCAGTCCACCTCCTCGCTGCGGGACCTGGCGGTGGTCCACGCCGTACCGCTCCCCGAGGCCTGGGGTTCGGGCGCGCGGAACTGGACGGCCGAGCGGCGGGAGGCGTACGCCAACGACCAGGGGGCGACCGGCAGTCTGAACGTGGTGCTGGCCAGGACCGCCCGCGAGCGCGACAACCAGAACCTCAACCACTGGCATCCGCCGTCCGACGGCGCCCTCTGCCGCTACGCGAAGGACTGGGTGGCGACCAAACTCCGCTGGGGCCTGAACGTGGACAAGAACGAGAACGAGGCGCTGAAGGCGCTGGCGGACAACGATCCCTGCGAGTCCGTCTGGGTCATTTATCGCCCGGCGCCCGCCTGATCACTATCCGCCCCTCCTCAACCCTGAGCGCCCCCATTTTTCCTACCGCCGAACGAGTGAATTGTGTGCTCGCCTGCTAGTACGCCGTGACCTGGAGGGGCGTCCGGTGGATACACCCCACGAACGGACCGAGACGGGCGAACCGAGCCGGAGGCGAGATGACCAGGGCGACACGTCGTACAGGGCGGGAGGACCGGCAGGAGGACCGCGGCGGCCGGACCCGGCGGGCCCGGCTGCTGCTGACCGCGCTGGGCGCGACGGCGCTGGCGGGCACCGTCCCGGCCCAGCAGGCGGCCGCCGACGAGACCCGGACCGGGCACCAGCTGACGCTGGTCTCCATCGGTCAGATCGACGATCCGGCCGAGGACGTCCTGGAGAACGCGGTCATCCTCAAGAACGCGCAGCTCCTGCCGACCAACCACCACCACTACCACTGAGGACGCCGGGCGGACCCCGCCCGGCCACCAGGGACCACCGGGGCCCTGCCGTACACGGCGGCGGGGCCCCGGTGCCGTACCGCACCGCTCCCGCCCCGAGCCCAGCGGTCCGCAGCCCGCGGCCCCCGCCCCCGGCGCGCCGCTGGCGGCCCGCCGCCGCCCGGGTGACCATCGGAACCATGAGTCCCCGGAGCGACACCCCCGCCCCCGAGCTGCACCTCGCCCAGCAGACCGAGGCCGACGCGCTGCTGAGCCGCAGCCCGCTCGCCACCCTCGTCGGCATGCTGCTCGACCAGCAGGTCCCGATGGAGTGGGCCTTCTCCGGTCCGTACACCATCGCCGTCCGGATGGGCCGGGACGATCTCGACGCCGCCGAGATCGCCGCGTACGACCCCGAGGCCTTCGCCGCGCTGCTGAAGGAGAAACCGGCCGTACACCGTTATCCGGGCAGCATGGCCCAGCGCATCCAGACCCTCTGCCGGTATCTCGTCGAGGAGTACGGCGGCGATGTCACCGCCCTGTGGGAGGGCGTCGCGGACGGGGCCGCGCTGCTGGCCAGGCTGAAGGCGCTGCCCGGATTCGGCGAGCAGAAGGCGAAGATCTTCCTGGCCCTGCTGGGCAAGCAGCTCGGCGTCCGGCCCCGGGGCTGGCGCGAGGCGGCCGGGGACTACGGCGAGGCGGGCTCCTACCGTTCGGCGGCCGACATCACGGGGCCGGATTCGCTGGCGAAGGTGCGGGCGCACAAACAGGAAATGAAGCGGGCGGCAAAGGGGGCCTGAGCAGGCGAACGGGCCCTGCCCGGCGGGCCGGGGTGGAATTCCGGACAAAAACGTGGAGTGAGGCGACCCTTTCGACGGGACGATTCCGACGGAATGGGCGGACCCGACCGCCCGTTTCCGGGACTCACAGGCACCCACTCGGGCGAACTATCCCGGCCCGGACACAAGGAACAAGCCATTCCGGGAAAGGAGAAGTATGGCAATGCCGTGACATGGGAAGTGAGTTGGGGCACAGGCGTTCCCAGAGGCACCAACTCCCCGCTAGCTTCCCGTTCGACATGTTCATTACGGGAAGGAACTCTGTGAAGGCAACCCGTCGCAGAGCCGTGGCCACCCTGGCCGCCGCCGCACTCGCCACCCCGCTGCTGCTGGCCTCCGCGTCCCCCGCCTCGGCCGACCGCCACACCCCCGCGGAGCGGGACGCGGCGAACGCCGCAAAGCTGGCGGCCAAGCTGGTCAAGAAGTCGTCCGCGGACGATGCCTTCGACCACCTGGAGAAATTCCAGCAGATATCAGACACCACCGGTAACCGTGCCGCCGGAACCCTGGGATACGACGCCTCCGCGGCGTATGTGTTCAAGGAGTTGAAGAAGTACGGCTACAACGTGTCGTACCAGCCGTTCACGTTCCCCTACATCGAGACGCAGGCGGAGTCGCTCGCCGTCGTCTCGCCCACGCCCCGCTCCGTCGGGGTCGTGGCGATGGACTACACCAAGTCCACCCCGGTCGGCGGCCTCACCGCCGATATCGCCGCCGTCCCGGCCGACGCCACCACCGGCTGTGAGCCCGCGGACTACGCCTCGGGCACCTTCACCGGCAAGATCGCCCTGATCAAGCGCGGCGGCTGCACCTTCGCGCAGAAGCAGGCCACCGCCGCCGACGCCGGTGCCATCGGCGCCCTGATCTACAACAACATCGACGGCTCCATGGGCGGCACCCTGGGCGACCCCGCCGGGGTGAAGATCCCCACCGGCGGCATCGTGCTGACCGAGGGCGAGAAGCTCGTCGCCGAGCTGGCGAGCGGCCCGGTCCGCGTCACCATGGACGTGCGGCAGCTCCAGGAGACCCGTACCACCCGCAATGTGATCGCCGAGACCAAGCACGGCAACGCCGCCAACACGGTGGTGTTCGGTGCCCACCTCGACAGCGTCTCCGAGGGTGCCGGGATCAACGACAACGGCTCCGGCTCGGCCGGTCTGCTGGAGGTCGCCGAGCAGCTGGCGAAGGCCGAGAAGCGGCCCGCCAACAAGATCCGCTTCGCCTGGTGGGGCGCCGAGGAGAACGGCCTGCTCGGCTCCGAGGCGTATGTCGCGAGCCTGACCTCCCTCGGCAAGAAGGAGATCAAGGCGTACCTCAACTTCGACATGATCGCCTCGCCGAACTACGGCATCTTCCTCTACGACGGCGACAACTCCGACGGCGTCGGCGCGGGCCCCGGCCCCGAGGGCTCGGCCCAGCTGGAGCGCGACATGCAGAAGTTCCTCGACAAGCGGGGCACCCCGCACGAGGGCACCGACTTCTCCGGCCGCTCCGACTACGGCCCGTTCATCGAGATCGGCATCCCGGCCGGCGGCACCTTCACGGGCGCCGAGGTGAAGAAGACCGAGGCCCAGGCGGCCAAGTTCGGCGGTACCGCCGGAATCGCGTACGACCCGAACTACCACGGCGCCGGGGACAACCTCTCCAACGTCAGCATGAAGGCGTTCGGGATCAACATCGGCATCATCGCCAACGCGGTCGGCACCTACGCGCACGACATCAGCTCGATCTCCAAGCCGGTCACCCCGGCCGCCCCCGGCGGCGGCCAGTCCGGCAGCGGCGGACTGCGCGACGGCCACGAGGCCGTGACGGAGTAACACCTGCGGTGTCACGCCGGCGGTGTGACACCACGGAGCGACACCCCGGCCGGGTACGCCCGGCCCCGGCCCGCCGGGCAGTCCCGGCGGAGACGCGGAGTTCAGCGTCTCCGCCGGGAGGTGCCGAAGAGGGAGCGGGTGATCTCCCGCCCCAGCTGCGTCCCCACCGAGCGGGCCAGCGACTTGAAGGCGCCGCTCCCCATGACCTGCGCGACCAGCGACTCCTGCTCGCGCCGCGGAACGGGTTCCTCAGCGGCCCCGCGATCCGCCTCCGGCCCGCTGCCCGCCGCCTCCGGTCCGGACCCGGGCTCCGTCACCGCCCCCGTCCCGCCGTCCGCCGCCCCCGGCGCGGGCCGCCCGCTCAGCTTCTCGTACGCCGACTCCCGGTCGACCGCCCGGGCATACGTCCCGTACAGCGGCGACGCCGCCACCGCCGCGTCCAGCGCCGCCGGATCCACCGGGCCCATCAGCGACTCCGGCGCCCGCAGCCGGGTGACCGCCACCGGCGTCGGCGCCCCCGACTCCCCCAGCACGGTCACCACCGCCTCGCCCGTCCCCAGCCCGGTCAGCACTTCCGCCAGGTCGTACGGCGACTTCGGGAAGGTCCGGACCGTCGCCTTCAGCGCCGTGGCGTCCTCCGGGGTGAAAGCGCGCAGCGCGTGCTGCACCCGGTTCCCGAGCTGCGCCAGTACGTCCGCCGGTACGTCCTTCGGGGTCTGGGTGACGAAGAAGACGCCGACGCCCTTGGAGCGGATCAGCTTCACGGTCTGCGTGATCGCCTCCAGAAAGGCCTTCGACGCGTCGGTGAAGAGCAGATGTGCCTCGTCGAGGAAGAACACCAGCTTCGGCCGCTCCTGGTCGCCGACCTCCGGCAGCTCGTGGAAGAGGTCGGCCAGCAGCCACATCAGGAAGGTCGAGAAGAGCTGCGGCCGGTCCCGGACGGCCGCCAGCTCCAGTACGGAGACGACGCCCCGCCCGTCGGGCGCGGTCCGCAGCAGTTCGCCCGTTCCGAACGCGGGCCGCCCGAAGAAACCGGCCGCGCCCTGCTGCTCGAAGACGGTCACCGCCCGCAGGATCACCCCGGCGGTCGCCGCGGAGAGGCCGCCGACGGTCTTCAGCTCGGCCCGGCCCTCGTCCGAGAGGAGGAAGCCGACCACCGCCCGCAGGTCCTTGAGGTCGTCCAGCTCCAGGCCCTTGGCGTCGGCATAGTGGAAGACCAGGCCGAGGGACTGCTCCTGGGTCCGGTTGAGCCCGAGCACCTTGGCGAGCAGCACCGGCCCGAAGCCGGTGACCGTGGCCCGGACCGGAATGCCGGGGCCGACGCCGCCGAGTCCGTAGAACTCCACGGGGAAGCCCCGCGCCTGCCACTCCTGGCCGACCGCGGCGGCCCGGTCGCGGACCTTGTCGCCGGGCTCGCCCGGGGCGGAGATCCCCGAGACGTCCCCCTTGATGTCGGCGAGGAAGACCGGCACGCCGTTGGCCGAGAGCTGTTCCGCGATCAGCTGGAGGGTCTTCGTCTTGCCGGTGCCGGTGGCACCCGCGACCAGACCGTGCCGGTTGAGCGTCGCGAGCGGCAGCCGGACGGGCGCGTCCGGGCGCGGCACACCGTCCCAGAGCAGCGCGCCCAGTTCCAGCGCGGGGCCCGCCACGGCGTACCCCTCGGCGATGGCCCGTACGGGATCGGGGTCCGGCTCCGTACCGCTCACGGCCATCTCGCACCCCGATTTCCACGCCGGATTTCTGCTTTGTCAGCCTTCGCCCAGGATCGCACCGGCCCGCCATGGCTGCGCCCGGAGGGGCTTGACCGGTAGGCTTTCCGTGTGATCTTCAAGCGCATCGGAAACGGACGGCCTTACCCCGACCATGGCCGGGAATCCACCCGGCAGTGGGCGGACGTCGCCCCGCGCCCGGTCCGCCTGGACCAGCTCGTCACCACCAAGGGTCAGCTCGACCTGGAGACGCTGCTCGCCGAGGATTCGACGTTCTACGGCGACCTCTTCGCGCATGTCGTGAAGTGGCAGGGCGATCTCTATCTGGAGGACGGTCTGCACCGCGCGGTCCGCGCGGCGCTCCAGCAGCGCCAGGTGCTGCACGCGCGCGTCCTCGAACTGGGCTGACGCCCGCGCCGGGCCGCTCCGCTCCCGGTCGGAGCCTCTTGTACGGGGCCGATCGTGGTGGTTCCTTTGAGCCTTTCGGGCCCTTTCCGGGGCCGTACGGGCGCAACCCGTTGATCATCTTGTAGGCACGGCGTCCCGACCGCACTACGCTGCGCCCATGAGCATGCTGACTCCTCCCGGGATGGGGGGAAAGTACCGCATCACGGGCGACAAGTACCCCCGGATGCGCCGCCCCCCGTACCGCCGCAGGATCATCACGGCGGCCGTCGCCGCGGTGGTTACCCTCGGGCTCGCGGGCTGGGGGACGGTCCAGCTCATCGACGCCTTCGGCGGCGATTCCGGGAAGGAGACCGCGGCCGCCGGCAAACCCGGCTGCACTCCGGCGAAGAAGGGCGCGGCCAAGGCTCCGGCCCCCCGGCCGCCCGTCACCCTCAAACCGGCGCAGGTCACCGTCAACGTCTACAACGCCACCCCGCGCGGCGGTCTGGCCAAGGCGGCGGCCGAGGAACTGAAGGCCCGCGGCTTCACCATCGGCAAGGTCGGCAACGCCACCGCCGACTACGACAAGAAGGTCCCCGGCCCCGGCATCCTGCTGGGCGCGCCCGGCGCGCTGAAGGGTCCCTTCCCGGTCCTGGCCACCCAGCTCCCGGCCGCCCCGGCCAGGACGGACACCCGGACCACCGGCGATGTGGACCTGATCCTGGGCACGGCCTTCACGGCGCTCGCCCCGCGCCCGGCGGCCGACAAGGCGCTGACGGTCCTGGCGAACCCGGTCCGCCCGCCGGTCTGCTGAAGCCGGGTCACCAGGGGGCCGGTCGCCCGCCGGGGCCGGTCAGCCGTTTCCCCGGGGCCGGTCGCCCTCGGGGCGCGGTCCGCCTCGGGGGCCGGCCGGGCTCCGGGGCCCGCCACCGTGACCGGCGGCCGGCCCCGCCGGGCCACTCCTCTTACTCCGCTACTGCTACTCCGCCGAGCCGTACATCCGGTCGCCCGCGTCGCCCAGGCCCGGCACGATGTACCCGTTCTCGTTGAGCCGCTCGTCGACCGCGGCGGTGACGACCGTCACCGGGGCGCCCGCCAGCTCGCGCTCCATCACCTCGACGCCCTCCGGCGCCGCCAGCAGCACCACCGCGGTGACATCGTCCGCGCCCCGCTCGATCAGCTCGCGGATCGCCGCGACCAGCGTGCCGCCGGTGGCCAGCATCGGGTCGAGGACGTACACCTGGCGGCCGGACAGGTCCTCCGGCATCCGCGTGGCGTACGTCGACGCCTCCAGGGTCTCCTCGTTGCGGATCATCCCGAGGAAGCCCACCTCGGCGGTCGGCAGCAGCCGGACCATGCCGTCGAGCATGCCGAGACCGGCCCGGAGGATGGGCACCACCAGCGGCCGGGGGTGGGAGAGCTTGACCCCGGTCGTCGTGGTGACGGGGGTGTCGATGTCGACCTGCTCCGTCCGCACGTCACGCGTCGCCTCGTAGGCGAGCAGGGTGACCAGCTCGTCGGCGAGCCGCCGGAAGGTGGGGGAGTCGGTGCGCCTGTCGCGCAGCGTGGTGAGCTTGTGCGCCACCAGGGGGTGGTCGACAACGTGGATCCGCATGCCTTCCACAGTAGCCCGGCTCGCATCAATCGAGGTGAGCGAGGGAAGGTGGAGCCATACGCAGACCCATTGGTGGTGAGGCCCGTGCCGGAGCCAGGTCGCGAAGGACGCGCGACACCGTGTGAGAAGCACGACACGAGAAAAGAGGTGAACGAGCCCGGCGCGCCGTGGGAAGGCCGGGAGGAGAGTGCCGGAGGCTGCCCCGAGGACAGCGAATCGGAAGACGCCCGCCGTCGCCGCCGCGCCGCTTTCCTGCGGGAGCTGAACGAGGCGAAAGCCTTGCGGGACCGGGTCCAGCCCCGTCGGGCCCGGGCCGCCCGGATGCGCCAGCAGATGCGGATGCGGACCTTCCGCTGGTGAGCCCGTCCCGCTGGGCCGGACGGTCGCCGGGTAACTCCGATGCCGCGCGCAAAAAGAACTGGTGGCCGACGCAACGACGGAAGACCTCTCGCCGGGCCCGGGTTTCTGCCACGATTCCGATGGGGCGGGGCACCAAGCCGCGCCACCGGTCGTCACACCTCCGAACAGTGGGAGAGTCACGGTGTACTTCGCCGCACTGCTCGCGCGCACTCAAGACGGGTGGGAAGCGAGCGACACAGAGCTCGACGATGTGGAGACCCTGTCCGACCTGGCCGATCTTGCCCGTGAGGCCACCATCGACGACGAGACGGTGATCGTCTTCATCGAGCAGGAAGGCGCCTGGTTCGGCCTCGTGCGCGTCGACGGCGAGGACGACCCCCGGGTCTATGTCTCGAACGCGGCCGCGGCCGCCCGCTCCTCGTACGGGGAGATCCTGACCAAGGAGGTGCTCGGCGCCGGCGACGACGCGGACGAGGACCTCGACGCCCTCGACCTGGACGGCACCGAGGAGGGCGAGCCCGAGTCCGCGGACGACGGCGAGTCCGGCGACGGTGCGACCCCGTCCGGCCCGGTCGGCGACGGCCGGCTGCTGGAGGACTTCGGCGTGCCCGAGCGCGAACTGCTGGGCCTGGAGTCGGACGCCCTCAACGAGATCGCGGAGGCGCTCGGCGCCGGTGAGGTGCTGGAGGGCGTCCGTTAGTGGCGGCTCCGGCAGAGCGGGAGCCCGTACACGATCGGGTACGGGCTCCGTTGCACGACCCGGTACGTGATCCCGTACGCGATCCGGCGCACGAACCGCCGCACGATCCGGTGCGGGCCCCCTGGGAGGCGCCGATGCGTCTCGCCCTCGACGAGGCCGCGCGCGCCGCGCTCTCGGGCGATGTCCCGGTCGGCGCGCTGGTCCTGGACGCCGACGGCCGCACCCTGGCCACCGGCCACAACGAGCGCGAACTGACCGGCGACCCCACCGCCCATGCCGAGGTGCTGGCGATCCGCCGCGCCGCCGAGGGCCGCCCGGGCTGGCGGCTGACCGGCTGCACCCTGGTGGTGACGCTGGAGCCGTGCACGATGTGCGCGGGGGCGATCACCCAGTCCCGGCTGGACCGGGTGGTGTACGGCGCCCGCGACGAGAAGGCGGGCGCGGCGGGCTCCCTCTGGGACGTCGTACGCGACCGCCGGCTCAACCACCGCCCCGAGGTGATCACGGGCGTCCTGGAGGACGAGTGCGCGGCGCTCCTGACGGAGTTCTTCCGCACCCGCTGACCCCCGCCGACGGGTGCCCGCGCCCCCTTCCCGGGAATCGATTTCGGCGCAGGGCACACCTTGGGCTAAGCTCTCTCCCGGTAGCGTGTCCGAGCGGCCGAAGGAGCTCGCCTCGAAAGCGAGTGTGGCGCAAGTCACCGAGGGTTCAAATCCCTCCGCTACCGCTTCTCACACCCCCTGATCTGCGGAAACGCAGGCCAGGGGGTGTTTTGCGTTGTGACGCGCCGGCGCACCGACCATCCACCCCTCTGTCTTCCCTGGCAGGCCCTGGGCGCTCGGACCGATGCCTGTCCGGTCGCCCCGCGTCAGGCGATCCTCTTGCACCGGCTCGGGGCAGGCTCGAAGAATCCAGTGCGACGGATTCCGTCTAAGTAGACTTAGACGGAATCCGTCGCAGTCAATGTGCTGGAGGCCCAGTGAAGAGCGTCTTGCTGACCAAACCGGATGATGTGGTGGACCGGAGCCGGGAGTGGGGTCTTCTCACAGAGTTCCTCACTGATCCGGATCCCGCGATGCGGCTCGGCATCATGTCCGGGAGGCGACGGCATGGAAAGTCATACCTGCTTCAGGCCCTGTCCGAGCAGGTCGGCGGTCTCTATGTGACGGCGGTCCGGGAAGAGGGGAGACTGCCCGCGATCCAGCGGTTCAGTGACGCGGTCGCCACCCACGCCGGCCTGCGGCCGGGCAGCCTGCACCTGACGGACTGGCATGACGTGCTCTCCAATGCCCTCGATGTGACAGCCCGCTCGCCGCATCCTCTCCTGGTGATCGACGAGCTGCCGTATCTGCTCCAGCACTCACCCGAGATCCCAGGGCTGCTCCAGCAGCTCTACGACGAGCGTCAGCGCGGCGCCCGGCCCGGGACCGGACCGGGCCCGCGCCTGATCCTGTGCGGTTCCGCGATGAGCGTCATGCACGAGCTGCTCTCGGGTACGAAACCGCTGCGCGGCCGGGCCGTCGTCGACCTGCGGCTCGGCCCCTTCGACTACCGGGCCAGCCGGGACTTCTGGCAGATCGAGGACCCGCTGACCGCGCTGAAGGTGCACGCGGTCCTCGGCGGGGCGCCCGGCTACCGGCCGGTGGCCGCCCGCCCGCACCCCGACGACGGGTTCGGCGCCTGGCTTGCGCGGACACTCCTCGACCCGGGCCGGGCGGTGTACTCACGCGCCGAGACCGAGTACCTGCTGCGCGAGGATCCGAGGATCACCCAGCACACGCTCTACTACGACATCCTCACCGCGATCGCGAACGGGGCCACCACCCCCAGCAGGATCGGTGCGGCTCTGGAGCGCCCGCGCAATGCCGTCGCACACCCGCTGGGTGTACTGGAGTCCACCGGGTACATCCAGCGGGAACAGGACGTCCTCCGCGCCCGGCACCCGGTCATCACCCTCGCCGACCCGGTCATCCGCTTCAATCAACTGATCACCCTGCCGCAGGCAGCCGCCGTGGAACAGGGCTTCGCCGAGCAGGTGTGGCAGCAGGCCGCTCCGACCTTCAACTCCAAAATCCTCGGCCCGCACTTCGAGGACCTGGCCCGCGACTTCACCCGCCGTTACGCCCATACCCTGCTGCCCGACGGGCTGACCGGCCCGGTGGGCACGACCGAGGTCGCCGACCAGGCCGCCCGGACGAAGCACGAGGTCGACGTCATCGCCCTGGCCGCCGGCGAGCGCCCACAGACGCCCCGGGCGAGGATCGCCCTCCTCGGCGAGGCCAAGGCGACCGCCGCCCGCCGGGGAACCGGCGATCTCCAGCGCCTGGAACACATCCGGGCGCTCCTCGCCGAACAGGGGTACGACGTCGACGGCGCCACTCTGGCTCTGTACTCCCTGCACGGCTTCTACCCCGACCTGTCCCAGCTCGCCGCCCGGCGTGACGACGTCCTCCTCGTCGATCTGCCCGCTCTCTACGGAGGGTGAAGCACAGCACGCCTCTGCGGCAGTGATCCAGCGGGCCGCTGAAGCCGGGCGGAGCCGGAAACGTGGAGCAGGGGGTGCTGTGCCGGAGGCCGGTGCCGGTAGGCCGTCAAAGCGGACCGGAAGCCGTCCGGCGGCGATACGCTGGCCCGAGAAACGCCGCACGGAGCGGGCCGGCGGCCCGACGAGGAGCGTGTTCCATGACGCCTGCCGCCCTGGGCGGACCGTGCCCTCCGCCCATGCCCGAGCGAACACCCAAAGCGCTGCGCGAAGCCATCTCCCAGCACGCCCCGCAACTGCTCGCCGATTTCGACGCCCACTGGAAGCGAGCCGTCGCCGACGCGTACGACATCGCACCCGTTCCCGCGTTCATGGCCCGCTGGTGGGGCGAGTACGCCATTGCGCGCGATCCGCTTCTGGAAGAGCGGGTGCACCGCTTGGAGGACGAGGCACGGGACGCCACCGATGCCGACCGGGCCAAGGCCCTGCTGGAAGAAGCCGGGCACATCCGCCGTACGGCGCGTCGGACGGAGATCTTCCGGCACTGAGCCGGGGTGCGGGCGGTACGGGTACAGGCCGCCCGGCGGGAAGGTCGGGGGAAGCGGCATCGGGGGAGAGCCGCTCCCCCCGGCGGGGACCGGAGCGCCCTGTGTGCCGGGGCCGCGCGCCGCGATCGGGGGGAAGCAGCGGCGCGGGCGCCCGCAGTGCGGACCGGTCGCGCTCCCGTGCGGATTCCTGCCAGATCCGTACGGGTCCCCGCCATCCTCCACCCCACAGGGCCCGGATCCGGTCGGCAAAGGGCCCGCATCGCAGGGCCCTTGGTCCATAAATGCTCGGTTAGACTTCCGCGACCGTGTACGGGAACGGTCCGGGTCCGGGGAGGCGGAGCGAATGGCGCAGGTACAGAAGATCGCGTTCTATCTCGTCATCGTATTCGTGCTGTACACGATCATTACCGACCCGGAGAAGGCCGCGGACCTGGTCCAGATAGGCTTCGAGGCCATATCGGACTCGGCCCAGGCCGTCGGCGACTTCATGACCGAGCTGGTCAACTGAGCCGGCGGCGGACCGGCCGACCGCCACCACCGAGCACGACCGAGGAGCCGTCGCCGTGATCCGTCATCTGGTGCTGTTCAAGCTGAACGAGGGCGTCGAGCGGACCGAGCCGCGGGTCGAAGCCGGGGCGGCGGCCTTCGAGGCGCTGGACGGGCAGGTGCCGGAGATCGCGCAGTGGGAGTGCGCCTGGAACTTCTCGGACCGCCCGATCGCGTACGACTACGCCATCAACTGCGCCGTGGCCGACCGGGATGCGCTCCAGCGGTATCTGGAGCACCCGGCGCACCAGGCCGCCGCGGCCCAGTGGCGCGAGTTCGCCACCTGGGTGATCGCCGACTACGAGATCTGAGCCGCGGCCCGGCCCCCGCCGGTCCCGGCGCGTCCCCCGGCCGGTCGCTCCACCGCCCCTTGCCTCCGAGGCAAGGGGCTTTTTGAGGTTTGAGCCCCAACTTGCCTTCAACACGGCTTTATCAGGTGCTTGCACACAGTGGACATGTCTTGTGATGCTATGACCGCTTTTGACGGATGAGTTGACCGTAGTTGACCGCGAAGGGGTGGCGTCATCGTGCCGGCCAGTACCGCGCCTCGTCAGGCGCCGCCCCAGCCCCCGTCCGCGGCCCCTCCCCCGGCCCCGGCCCCTTCCGCGCCACCCTCCCCCGCCGCCCCTCCGGCAGCCCTCCCGTCGGGGCCCGCGCGGGGCGCGGGGAGCGGCCCGGCGGCCGCACCGGCGGCCCGGAGCGCCCCGGCCGGGGAAGCCACCGGCACGAGCGGTGCGGACGACACCCCGGAGGACCGCGCCCCGGACGGCGCCCCGGAGGACCGCACCCCGGACGGCGGCAACGGCACCGGCGCCGCCACCTCCGGGAGCAGTCGGGGCGCCGACACCCGCGCCCTCACCCAGGTGCTCTTCGGCGAGCTGAAGGCCCTCCTCCCCGGGACCCCCGAGCACGCCCGCGTCCGGGGTGCGCTCATCGAGGCGAACCTGCCGCTCGTGCGGTACGCGGCGGCCCGCTTCCGGAGCCGTAACGAACCGATGGAGGACGTCGTCCAGGTCGGCACCATCGGACTGATCAACGCGATCGACCGGTTCGACCCGGACCGGGGGGTGCAGTTCCCCACCTTCGCCATGCCGACCGTCGTCGGCGAGATCAAACGATACTTCCGGGACAACGTCCGCACGGTGCACGTCCCCCGGCGGCTGCACGAGCTGTGGGTGCAGGTCAACGGTGCCACCGAGGACCTGACCACCGCCCACGGCCGTACCCCCACCACCGCCGAGATCGCCGAACGGCTGAAGATCGGCGAGGACGAGGTGCTGGCCTGTATCGAGGCGGGCCGCTCGTACCACGCGACCTCCCTGGAGGCCGCCCAGGAGGGCGACGGACTCCCCGGGCTGCTGGACCGGCTCGGGTACGAGGACCCGGCGCTGACGGGTGTCGAGCACCGCGATCTCGTCCGGCATCTGCTGGTGCAGCTGCCCGAGCGGGAGCAGCGGATCCTGATGCTCCGTTATTACAGCAATCTGACGCAGTCCCAGATCAGCCAGGAGCTGGGAGTCTCGCAGATGCACGTGTCAAGACTCCTCGCCCGGAGCTTCGCCCGATTGCGATCCGCAAACAGGATCGAGAGCTAGCCGGAACGGGTAGAGACCGTACGGAAGTCACCCCGCGGATCACCGTCCGCGCACCCCCTGCTTCCTGCGCCGATTCGTTTCTTACTTGTCGACTTGTCACTTCAGCGCGTTGCCGACATGTGACATTCTGCGGGAGACGCGTTTGCCGCAGCCTTCCCGCCGGTATCTCAGGGGCAGGCTGCGTTCCTCCGTTGGTCGCGGCCGCCGCGACCGACCGCGACCTCAAGGGGGTGGCATGTCCGCAGAACAGGGCAGCTCGAAGGTGCTCACGCTCACGCCCGCGTCCACGTCGGAAGCGACCACGGCGCCGATGCCGGTGGCGCTCACGGACCTCGCCGGACTGACGCAACTGGCGGCACCGGCCCCGGACACGCCCGCCGGCTCCGCCCCCGAGGCGGCCGCCGAGTTCGGCGCCACGGCCCCCGAGGCGGCGGACACCGCCCCCGCCGACGCACCGGAGAGCACCACCGGTACGACCGGCTCGGACGCCATCGACACCCGTACGCTGTCCCGCTCCCTGTTCCTGCGGCTGCGCGCCCTCGACAACCAGGGCACCGGTGAGAGCCCCGAACGGACCTACGTCCGGGACACCCTCATCGAGCTGAACCTCCCCCTCGTCCGGTACGCGGCGGCCCGCTTCCGCAGCCGTAACGAACCGATGGAGGACATCGTCCAGGTCGGCACCATCGGGCTGATCAAGGCGATCGACCGTTTCGACTGCGAACGCGGTGTGGAGTTCCCGACGTTCGCGATGCCGACCGTCGTCGGCGAGATCAAGCGCTTCTTCCGCGACACCTCGTGGTCGGTCCGGGTGCCCCGGCGGCTCCAGGAGCTGCGGCTGGCGCTGACCAAGGCGAGCGACGAGCTGTCCCAGCGGCTGGACCGCTCCCCGACCGTCCCCGAACTGGCCGCGGTGCTCGGGGTGTCGGAGGAGGAGGTCGTCGACGGCCTCGCCGTGGGCAACGCCTACACCGCGTCCTCGCTGGACTCGCCGTCCCCCGAGGACGACGGCGGCGAGGGCTCGCTCGCCGACCGCCTGGGCTACGAGGACTCGGCGCTGGAGGGCGTGGAGTACCGGGAGTCGCTGAAGCCGCTGCTGGCCAAACTACCGCCCCGCGAGCGGCAGATCATCATGCTGCGCTTCTTCGCCAATATGACGCAGTCGCAGATCGGCGAGGAGGTCGGGATCTCGCAGATGCACGTCTCCCGGCTGCTGACCCGTACGCTCGCCCAGCTGCGGCAGGGCCTGACGGCCGACTGACCGCGGCCGCGCACCCTCATCCGGAGCCGTCGGGTCCCGGCCGTCCGTGCCGGGCCCGGTCCCGCGGGGTTCCTTATTGACGGTGCGTCAGACACACTGGCGCGATGCGACGACGAGGCCGGCGTGCAGTCCTCGCGGCGACGGCGCTCTGTCTGGGCGGGGCGCTCACCGCGTGCGGAAGCGGAGACGGTGGCGGTGGCGGTTACGCGGCGGTCGGTCCCGTCGGACCGGACGGCGCGTCCGGCACCGCGAAGGGCGTGGTCCCACCGAAGGGCCGAGTGAGTCTCGCCCCGCTGGAACCGCCGGTTCCGTCCGGCGCCGCCCGGTCCGCGGCCCCTCCGTCGCCGCCCTCCGGCGGCGGACCGGTCGCCCCCGGGCCGGGAGCTTCGTCCGCGCCGTCGTCTCCGGGGCCGGGTTCCGTGTCCGGCGGTACGAGCGGCGGTTCGGATGGCGGTACGGGTGGCGGTACGGCTCCGGTCACCGGCGCCCCGACCACACCCGAGGGCCCGGGCTCCGGCGCTCCGGAACCCCCGGCGTCCCGCCCGCCGGGCACACCGCCCGCCGGAGAACCGCCCGTGAAGCCACCCGGCGCGAAGCCGCCCGGGGGCCCGGCGGTGATCACGGTCGGCGCCCCGGTCCGGGCGCCCCTGGACCGCCGGTGGTGCGAGAAGGTGACGGTCGAGCTCCGGAACACCGGCGGCAGGGCCGCGGTCTCGGGCACGGTCACCTTCGGTACGCACGTCATCGGCGCGCTCGGTGTCGACTGGGCGACCGTCAGCACCCGCCATGCCCTTCCGGCGCCGATCGCGGCGGGCGCGGTCAGGGCGGAGACGTACACGGTGTGCGTGGAGGCGTGGCGGGTGCCGCTCGGGATGCGGATCGAGACACGGGACGTCCGGGCCGACTGGGCATAGGCCCGCGAGCGCCCGGGCCCGCGGACGCCTTGCCGCTCGGACGGCCGGGCGACCGGAGGCCCCGCCCCTCAGGCGCCCGGCCCCGCGGCCCCGCGGCCCCGCAAACGATCGGCCTATCGGACGCTCAGGCGCTCAGGCGCTCAGGCGCTCAGGCGCTCAGGCGCTCAGGCGCTCAGGCGCTCAGGCGCTCAGGCGCTCAGGCGCTCAGGCGAGAGCGAGCCAGACGACGCCGCCGAGGACAAGGAGGCCGATCACCACACCGGCGATCAGCCCGACCGGCGGCCCGGAGCGTTCGGCCCGGGCGGACCGGCGGCCACCGCCGCTGCCGCCGCCGCTGCCGCCGGGCGCCTCCTCGTCCACGAAGGCGCGGAACATCTGGGTGCTGCCCGCGGGGTCGTGCCCGCCCTCGGGGCCCTGGCCGTGGGGAACTTGGGGGTTGTGTGCCATGGACCCCGACCCTAGCGAACGGTTTCGAACACCCCAAGCCCCGCCCCGGCGGCCGGCCCCTCGCCCGGCCCTCACCCGGGCGATCCTTGAGCGTCCCTTTACTCCCGCATGCCGCTTTTCATTTGCCTTGAGCAACCATCCATTCTATGGTTGCTCTAAGCAACAACTATTGGGGGAGGACCCTGGCGATGGCCGCTCGGACCCTGTACGCGGAGCTGGCCCGCCAGTTGAACTCCATCGGAGCGCTCCGGCGCGGCCTGCTGCGGGCGCTGCCCGCCGACTGCCCGTCGGGGCCCGCGGCGACGCTCGCCCTGCTCCACCGCCACGGCGAGATGCGGATGACCGCGCTCTGCGAGCTGCTGGCCGTCGATATGTCGGTGACCAGCCGGCATGTGGCCCACACCGCGGACCGCGGCTGGGTGGAGCGGGCCCCCGACCCGGGTGACCGGCGCTCCCGGCTGCTCCGGCTCACCCCCGCGGGCACCGCCAAGCTGGGCGAGCTGCACGAGCGGAGCGCGGCGCTGCTGTCGCGGCAGCTGGCGGAGTGGACGGACGAGGAGATCGGCGCGCTGATCGCGATGCTGGAGAAGCTGCGGTGCTCGTTCACCGGGGAGCCCGAGCGGATCCCCGGGCGGACGCCGGAGCAGGGCCCCGAGCGGACCCGGGAGCTTGCTCCGGAGCGGGCCGCGGCCCCGGCGGCGCTTCCGGCCCACGCCCTCGTACCCCCGCAGCCGGAAACCCGGCCGCCCGCCCGCGTATGACCACCGGCCCCGGCGGCACGACCCCCACCCACCCCATCAAAGGACGGACCAGGACGGACATGGCTGCGGACTCGACTGCGGACCCGGACTCGGACTCGGCTGCGGCCGCTCGGCAGGCCGGATCGGAGACCGGCGGCAGCGCGCCGATGACCCACCGGCAGATCATGGAGGCGCTCTCCGGACTGCTGATCGGCATGTTCGTCGCCATCCTGTCGTCGACGATCATCTCCAATGCGCTCCCGCAGATCATCACGGACCTCGGCGGCGGCCAGAGCGCCTATACCTGGGTGGTCACCGCGGCCCTGCTCTCGATGACGGCGACCACCCCGCTCTGGGGCAAGCTCGCCGATCTGGTCAGCAAGAAGCTGCTGGTCCAGATAGCCCTGCTGATCTGGATAGCGGGCTCCGTACTGGCCGGCCTCGCCACCAGCACCGGTGCGCTGATCGCCTGCCGGGTGGTGCAGGGCGTCGGTGTCGGCGGACTGAGCGCCCTGGCCCAGATCATCATGGCCGCGATGATCGCGCCCCGGGAGCGCGGCCGCTACAGCGGCTATCTCGGCGCAACCTTCGCGAGCGCCACGGTCGGCGGTCCGCTGCTGGGCGGGGTGATCACGGACACCGAGTGGCTCGGCTGGCGCTGGTGCTTCTACGTCGGGGTGCCCTTCGCGCTGCTCGCCCTGGTCGTCCTCCAGAAGACCCTGCGGCTGCCCGTGGTGAAGCGGGACGTGAAGGTCGACTGGGCGGGCGCGTCGCTGATCAGCGCGGCGGTGTCGCTGCTGCTGATCTGGGTCACCTTCGCCGGTGACAGCTATGCCTGGGCGTCCTGGCAGACGTACGCGATGCTCGGCGGTACGGCACTGCTGACCGTGCTGTTCCTGTATGTGGAGTCCCGGGCGAGCGAGCCGGTCATCCCGCTCCGGCTCTTCCGCAACCGGACCATCTCCCTGGCGTCCGGCGCCTCTCTCTTCGTCGGTGTCGCGATGTTCGCGGGCACGGTCTTCTTCAGCCAGTACTTCCAGCTGGCCCGCGGGCTGTCACCGACGATGTCGGGCGTGGCCACGATCCCGATGATCGCCGGCCTGTTCCTCTCGTCCACCGTCTCCGGAAAGCTGATCACCCGCACCGGCCGGTGGAAGGGGTGGCTGCTGGCGGGCGGTGTGCTGACGACGGCCGGGCTCGGTCTGCTGGGCACGATCCGCTATGACACCCCCTACTGGCATACGGCGCTCTTCATGGCCGTTCTCGGTCTGGGTATCGGTATGACGATGCAGAACCTCGTGCTCTGCACCCAGAACCAGGTCACCGCGGCGGATCTCGGCGCGGCTTCCTCGGTGGTCACCTTCTTCCGCTCCCTCGGCGGCGCGATCGGGGTCTCCGCGCTGGGTGCGCTCCTCGGCACCCGGGTCACCCACTATGTGGAGGACGGACTGCGGGCTCTGGGCCCCGAGGGCGCGGCGGCCGGGCAGCGGGCCACGGCCGGGGGCGGCATTCCCGACCTGGCGCTGGTGCCGGAGCCGGTCAGGTCGGTGCTGGAGAGCGCGTACGGACACGGTGTCGCGGACGTCTTCCTCTACTCGGCGCCGTTCGCGCTGCTGGCCCTGGTGGTGACGGTGTTCATCAAGGAGGTGCCGCTGAAGACCCGTACGGTCGTCACCGACACCGCCGCCGACACCGACGGCGGCACCGGCACCGGCACCGGCAGCGAAGGCGGCGTTCCGGAGCCGGAGCCGGAGCCGTCGGCGGCCACGGCGGCGGCGGCGGCCGTACGGCGGCGCTGAGCCGTACCTCACCCGCCGCACCGGCGCCGGGCCGTCACCCCCGGGCGTCGGTGCGGGCCCGGGCCACCATCGCCTCGACGCCCGCCACCATCAGATCCAGGGCGTATTCGAAGTCGCGGTCCCGCATCTCGGCGACCGTGTCGCCGCCGCGCGCGTCCATCATCCGGTTCGCCGCCTCGGCGTACTCGCTCAGCTGCGGAAGGGTGTTGACGGTGCCCATGGCCCGGGCGATGTACGCGTCCTGGGAGATCCCGGCGGCGGCGCAGTGGGCGACGAACTGCCCCTCGATGGTGCCGAAGCCGTAGACGAACTGGTAGATCGCGGCCATCCCGCCGATCTGGCCCTCGGGCGGCAGCCCGGCGTTCCGGATGGCCTGGTGGGCGGCGAGGACGAAGGACACCGAGTTCGGCCCGATGTTCAGGAAGTGGCCGACGAGACCGGCGGTCCAGGGGTGGCGGACCAGCAGGCCCCGGTACTCGGTGGCGAGGGCGCGCAGTTGTTCGCGCCACCGGTCGGGGTCGGAGACGTCGGGGATCCGGATGCCGCCGTAGACCGCGTCGAGGGCGTATTCGAGGAGGTCGTCCTTGTTGTCGACGTACCAGTAGACCGACATGGCCGTGACATCCAGCTCGGCGGCGAGCTTCCGCATGGAGAACTTGGCGGAGCCCTCGGCGTCCAGCAGCCGTACCGCCGTGTCGACGATCTTCCGGCGGTCGAGGGCGGCGGGCTGCTGCGCGGAGCGGCGGCCGCGCTCGGGCCGCCCGCCGGCCTGCCACACACTGGTCCGTACGCCGGCCGCACCGCCACCGGCACTGCTTCCGGCACCACTACCGGCACCACTACCGGCACTGTTTCCGGGACCCCCGGCGGCCCGGGTGGCACCGCCGCCCTTCGCCCCCGTGTCACCGGCACCCCCGGCGGGCGCCCCGGCCCGCTCTCCGGATGCCGCCGGCTGCCCGGAACGCCCGGGATTCTCCGTACGGTCGGCCGCGCTCGCCATCGTGCCGCTCCTTGCTCTCCACCGCGCCCACCACCGGGGCCGCCACCGGAAACCGGTGCCCCGGCGGCGGTGCGGTCCACTGCCCGCCCCGCCTCCTTCGATGTTATGCGCCGGGGACGGGGCGCGGCGGGGTGCCCACCACGCGCCGGGCCCGTGCCCCGCTTCTCCCTTCCCCGCCTACTTCTCCGTCCCCGCCTCCACTGCCTGCTCCTTCTCCGCCCCTGCCGGCTCCGCCTGCCCCACCACCGCGTCGCGGCGCTCCGCGCGCCACAGCAGGAGGGCCGCCAGCAGACCGCCCAGAAGTACGGCCACCGCGCCCACGAGCTGGCTGGTCTCCAGACCGGAGGCGAAGGCGTCGGAGACCGCGGCGCGTTCGGCGTCGCCGTCGGCGGCGGCAAGCGCGGCGGGGAGGGAGGCCGCTCCCACCGCGGCCGGGACGAGCGCGGCGAACCGGGCGTTGAGTACGGCGCCGAGGACGGCGACCCCGAGGCCGTTGCCGAACTCGGCGAGGGTTCCGTTGATCCCGGCGCCGACACCGGCCTTCTCCGGCGGGATGGCGCTCATGATGGCGTTGGCCATGGCGGGCATCGACAGGGCGACGCCGGTGCCCATGACGACCAGGCCCAGCAGCATTCCGCCGTAGCCGTCCCCGCCCAGCAGGGCGATGGCGGCGAGTCCGGCCGAGACCAGGGTCATTCCGGTGGCGATGGCCACCGGCGTACCGATCTTCAGTACCAGCCGGGCACCGGCCCCGCTGAGGTTGACGGCGACGATCGCGAGGGCGAGCGGAGCCGTACGCAGTCCGGCGTCCAGCGGGTCGTAGCCGAGCACGAACTGGAGGTGCTGGGTGAGCAGGAAGAGGGACCCGGTCATCCCGAAGGCGACCAGGATGGCGCCCGCGACCGCCCCGACGAAGCGCCGGTTGCGGAAGAAGTGCATATCGAGCATCGGGTACGGAATGCTCAGTTCCCACCGGACGAACGCCGCCATGACGGCGATCCCGACGGCCGCGGAGACCAGCACCTCGGGCGAGGTCCAGCCGTGGTCGGGGCCGGAGATGATCGCGTAGACGACGGCGGTCATACCGATGGTGGAGAGCACCGCGCCCACCAGGTCGGGCCGGTCGCCCTGCGGATTCCGGGACTCCGGGACCAGGGTGGCCACGGCGAACAGCCCGAGCGCCACCACGGGGAGGTTGATCAGGAAGATGGCCCCCCACCAGAAGTGGTCCAGCATGAAGCCACCGAGCAGCGGACCGCCGGCGAAGCCGAGGGAGCTGACGGTCGACCAGATGCCGATGGCCTTCAGCCGCTCGCCCTCGTCGAAGATCTGGACGATGACGGCGAGGGTGGTGGTGAGCAGCAGCGCCCCGCCGATGCCCATTCCGGCGCGGGCGGCGATGAGCTGGGCGGAGGTCTGGGCGAGCCCGGCCGCCAGGGATCCAAGACCGAACAGGACCAGGCCGGAGAGCAGCATCTTCTTGCGGCCGTAGCGGTCGGCGGCATTGCCCGCGGTGAGCAGCAGCCCCGACTGGACCAGCGAGTAGGCGTTGATCATCCACTGGATGTCGGAGGTGGAGGCGTCCAGCTCCCGGGTGAGGGAGGGGATGGCGACGCTGAGCACGGTGTTGTCGATGAGGACGACCAGCTGGGCCAGGCAGATCACGCCGAGGATCAGCCAGCGCTGGGGGTGTCCGCCGGACGGCTGGAGGGTGGAGCCGGGCCCGGACGCGGTGGTGGGAGCGGCCATACGGGCACCTCCTTGTACGGTGTAGGGGAGCGTTTCCCGTACACCGTACAAGAACTCTCGTACGCCGTATAATTCATTTGTCGGAGAACCCCGGGGGCTCCCTCCCGGAACCCGGCGCCGGGAGGACTACCCGCCGGGCTGCTCCCCGGGCTCCCCCGGCCGGATCAGATACCCGGAGCCGCGCCGGGTGTGGATCATCGGCGGGCGGCCCGCGTCGATCTTCTTCCGGAGATAGGAGACGTACAGCTCGACGATGTTGGCCTGGCCGCCGAAGTCGTACGACCAGACGCGGTCGAGGATCTGCGCCTTGCTGAGCACCCGCCGGGGGTTGCGCATCAGATACCGCAGCAGCGCGAACTCGGTCGCCGTCAGTCTGATGGGGTCCCCGGCGCGCCACGCCTGCCGGCTGCCCTCGTCGAGGACCAGGTCACCGACCACGAGCCGCTCCACGGACGGATTCTGCGAGGGGCCGCCCGATGCGCGGCGGCCGAGGGTCTGGTGCGTTGTCGGCGTCATGGACGCGACGCTAGGCGGCACCGCTCAGAAGGGTCTTGCCGGAGCATGGGAATTCCCTGAGAAACCCGCCGGACCGCCGGAACCGAAGTCACCGGAACCAGGCTCCGGAACCGAACCGCCGGAACAGGGCCTCCGAAACAGGTCCTCCGGAACCTCACCACCGGAACGAACCACCGGAACCGCACCACCGGAACCGGACCGTCAGAACAGCCCGTCCTGCAGACCGCCGCCGCGGACCGCGGCATCGGCGAGGGGCACCGAGACCCCGCCCGCCGGATCGGCCCCGACCAGGGACCAGCCGGCCAGCAGCCGGGTGTCGAGGACGATCTGCCGGTCCTCGCCGACCAGCAGATGGAGATCCGGCCCGGCGACGGCGACGAGGGTCCCGCCGACGGCCCCGCCGTCGACGAGCTGCCGGACCACGGGCGCGTCCGGCAGCAGCCGGTCGAGCCCGAACTCGGCGGCGTGGTCGACCGGCTCGTACGGCAGCGGCCGGAGCGTCTCCGCCCAGCCCCCGACCCCGAGGGCCAGCCGGTGCAGCGCCTCGACCTCGGCGGCGCGTCCGGCGGCATCGGCGGGCAGGCCGGTGCGTACGGCGCGCTTCTCGGCGTACGGAACCCGGTCCGGCACCCCCAGCGCGCTCCGCAGCACCTCCTCCGTGCGCCGCGCGGCCATCAGGGGCCCGCGCCCCAGCCAGCTGAAGACCACGGCGCCCTGCTCCAGCAGCCGGGCCGGACCGCGCTCCTCGGCGGTGATCCCGACCTTGACCAGACCCGGCCCGAACCAGGCCAGATACACCCGGTACGTCCGCGGATCGTCGGGCACCCCGTCGGCGGCCACCGACCCCACCCGGTCCAGCCGCGCACACTCCCGGCACAGCGCCCGCGTCGCCCGCCCGGGCACCGGCGCCCGCAGCGGACAGGGATTCCCGCGGGCCCCCGTACACATCCGCTCCCCGTCGGCCCGGAACCCCAGCCGCTTGCCCGGCGTGAGCGGGCTGATCCGCCCGCCCTCCCACCGCAGCACCGCTATCCGCGCCTCGGGCGGCCAGGCAACCCCGGTGCACCGCCACGTCATACGCACCTCCGGCGCACACTGTCACGACCAGAACGACCAAAAAGACCAAAAGGCCCCGCACGAACACAGGGACGAAAGCGCAGAGGGTACCCGAGGCAACCGACTCCCCCGGCTCCGCCCACCACATTCCGGCCGCCCCGGAACGCCCACCCACCCCCTACCCGCCCACGTCAGCCCCGAACACCCGGACGCCTGCCGTGTCCGAAACCCTTCCCTGCGAACGGCACCTCCACCCCATGCGTTACACCGCGAGCAAGGTGACCATCAAGACCTGTGCAAGAGCGAAGAAGAGGAAACAGGAAACCTGTCGGCGGCACACCGAACACGTCGTCCCGCATGCCAGACTCACCCCACAAGCGGCCGGTCTGCGGGCAGACCTTATAGCCGTGATCAGTAGGAGGGGGAGTTATGGACGGACCCTTACCGTTCGGAGCCCAGCTGCGGCGCCTGCGCCTACAGGCCGGAATGACTCTGGAGCAGCTTGCCCGGGAAATGAACTACAGCAAAGGCCACCTCAGCAAGATCGAAAGAGGTGGAAAGCGGCCGCCGTTGTCCCTGGCCCGGCGGTGTGATGCGTACTTCTCCGCGAGAGGCCGCCTGGCGAAGGCCGCGGAAGCGGACCAAGGCCCTGCCGCGGTGGCCCGCCGGGAGGTGATCGGCGCCGGAGTCGGCACCCTGATCAGTGCGGGACTTCCGGCGACCGGGGGCCCCGGTCACTGGACGGGCGACAGTCCCTCACCGCTCCACCTGCTCACACGGCAGTTGGAGAGCATGAGGCGGCTCGGCCAGAACAGTTCCCCGTCGGATCTCCTGCCTGTACTCGGCGACCAGGTAGCCCTGGCGATCGCCTGCGCAACCAGGGCCGGCGGTCCCGAACGCGCCCCTCTGTTCCTCGCGGCAGCGCGTCTCGCCGAATACGCAGGTTGGCAGGCGCAGGAGGCAGGTGACGACGCGGGGGCACTGCGATGGACGGCCGATGCGGTCAATCTCGCCCGAGCCGGTGAGGACCGCCACCTGGCCGTCTACGCCCTGGTCCGCAGAGCCCTGATCACCTTCTACAACGGCGCAGCGGCGGAGACTGTCGCCCTCGCCCGAAGAGCGCAGGAGGGCTCGGTTCCGCCCCGCATCAGGGCGCTCGCGGCACAGCGCGAAGCACAGGGCCATGCTCTCGCCGGCGACGAGACCGCCTGTCTGCGCGCGCTCGACCGGGCCCGGGCGCTCTTCGACGATTCGGAAGCCGGGCCGGAAACCTCCGTTCTGGGACCGTCCCATCTCAGCGACCCGGCGGCCATGGTGACCGGATGGTGCCTGTACGACCTGGGACGGCCCAGGGAAGCATCGGCCGCCCTGGACCGCGAATGCGAGCGGATTCCGGTCCGCGCGATCCGTACCCGGACTCGATACGGCCTGCGCAGAGCCCTGGCACACGCCGCCGCCGGTGAGGTCGAGCGCTCCTGTGAACTTGCAGGAGAACTGCTTCCCCTGATGGAGACAGCGCCCTCCGCCACGATTCGCACGGATGTCCGTCGGCTCGACCGGGAACTGTCGCGCTTCCGCGCCCAGCACGCCGTGCGCGATCTCCAGCCTTTGCTCGCGCGGGCCGTCGCCGGCCCCGCCGGCTGACCTTTTCCTCCACTCCTTTCCCTCCGGCCGCGGTGTGGCGCCGTCACACCATGCCGGAGGCACTCACGCTCTCCAGCGGCCCAGCACGGCTGTCCCCTGGAGAGCCGCTGCTCATCCCTCTCATTCCGAATGCGCGAAAGGGAAATTCGTCATGCCGTTGGTCTTTGTGAACTACCGAACCGGCGACGAGGAGGGCACCGCGACCCTTATCGACCGGGAGCTGTCCCGGCGGTTCGGAGAGGAGAACGTCTTCCGGGCGAGCAAGTCCATCACCCCCGGCGCTCACTTCCAGCAGGAGTTGCTCACCGCGGTACGTCGCAGCCGGGTCCTGCTCGCAGTGATCGGAACCCGCTGGCACGAGGTGACCTCGTCCACCGGTCGTCCCGCGCTGGAAAGCCCCGACGACTGGACACGGAAGGAAATCCGCGAGGCTTTCGAGACTGCTGCTGTCGTCATTCCGCTACTGATCGGGAAAGTCGGCAGGCTCCGTCACGAGGACCTTCCGGACGATATCGGAGAGCTCGCGGACTGCCAGTACCTCCGGTTCAACCATCGCAGCGCGGCCACCGACCTGGAGCGGCTCGTGGATCATCTGGTGGCCCGAGTACCGGAACTGATCCCCGCCGAAAAGCGGTACGGCGACGAACGGAGCGCCTCTGGTACCGGAACAACCGCGGGACAGCCGGAGAGGTCCGGGGACGGAGATGCCGACCTGGACCGGCGACAAACGCCGAGGGTAGACAAGTCCGGCCAGAACGGCGGCATCGGTGATGTCCACGGTGGCTTCTCCGGAACGTTCGTCGACAAGCCGCAGGGCCCTGTCCACACCGGAAGCGGCCACCTGTACCAAGGCCGTGACCAGCATTTCGCCCCGAATTTCAACGGCGAGGGGCAGAACGTCAACTACATCGCCGGTGACAACAACGGTACGGCGCGCAACAGCTCCGGTCGAGGCCTGCCCCCCGAGGACGGGGAGCGGTGACCACGCCGACCGGTCCGACGTACGTCCACGACCCCCGGGGATCGACCCATACGGGCAGCGGCAACCAGTACGTCGTCAACTGGTTCAGCGCGAATGAGCGCCTGGTCCGGACCGGAACTCCCCGTCTGCACGTCGTGCGGGAACACCGTCGCCTTCTGGCCCGGTGCTTCGTCCACCCCCGGTTCTATGGAACGGCTGCCGAGCGGCTTCGGGATCCGGGCGGGGTAGTCCTGATCGACGGTCCTCCTGGCAGTGGCCGGCGGGCCGCCGCAACCATGCTTCTGGAAGGGACGTCGACGGCGGCGAACCCTATCGAAGAACTGCCCGTCAACGGGGAGGAGGATGCTCTGGAGGCATCCGGCGACGACCGGTACCTCCTCGACCTGTCCCATGTCACCGATGGCGATTACCCGGAGGCACAACGTGCGCTGATCCGCTACCGCTCCATGGTCGAGCGGTGCGGCGCCCGTATGGTCGCGGTCCTGCCGAACGGCCTGGACTGGATGCTCAACACCGAGCTGCTCGCCGCCGTGGTCCGGCTGGAGCGTCCGCAGGGCAAGACGGTGTTCCTCCGGTATCTGCGGGTCAGCGGCATCGAATGTACGCCGGAAGAGCTGAACAGCCGCGACCTGGCCACTATGTTCATCACCTCGCCGATGCGCGAACTGGCCCGGCTGGCCGATCTGGTGTCGCAGGCCCGGGCGAGCGGGCAGTACGGAACCGAGTTCTCCCACTGGCTCGCGGTTGCGCTCGAAGCGGCGATGAACTGGTCCGAACAGGTCTCGCAGCAGTTGCGCGACCACCGTGATGTCATGGCCCGGGCGCTGCTGTTCACGACAGCCATGGTCAGTGGCGCCCGGGCGGAGGCAGTGCTGGCGGGCGCCCGCTGTCTGCTCGAACATCTGCGGCACGAACTCGACGGGACCCCCCGGCTCGCACAGGACGATCTCGGCGAGCAACTGGCCAAGCTGGAGATAACCCGGGGGGAGGACGGACGAGTCTCCTTTGCCCGGCTCGCTTACGACGAGGCCGTGAGGCGCCACTACTGGCGGAACTACCCCGACCTCCGGGAGGCTTTCCGGGACTGGGCCGGACAGTGCATCCAGCTTCCGGAACTCGGCCGCGAGGATCGGATGCGCCTCGTAGCCCGATTCGCCGAACAAGCACTGGACTCGGACCGTCCGGAAGACCTGTGCGTTCTTGTGGAGCAGTGGACACGGCAGCCCTCGGGAAGCCGTCGGCTCAGGGCCGAGGCCGCGGCCATGCTGGAGCTGGGGCTCAGCCATGACGAACACGGCGCACGCCTGCGTGCCCGGGTCTACGGCTGGGCAACGTCTGCCGGCCTGGCGCCGGATCTGGTGCACGTCCTGACCGACGTCTGCCGACAGGTCATGGTCGTGACCCATCCCGACCAGGCCCTGGTCAGGCTGCGGCATCTCGCACTGCGCCAGAGCGGTGCGGCAGGGGCTGCCGCAGCGGCGGCCCTCGTCCAGGTGGCCCGGGGAAACCGACGGCTGATGACACGGCTGATCAACCAGCTCATGAGGGTCACCCCGCTGACCGGGACCGCGACGGACGTACTTCTCGGACTGCTCGAACCAGGAACCCGTTTCCGGCCCCCGTGGCAGGAGCTCACCCTGGCCTGGCGTGCCGTGATGGTCGCGACAACCGCTTCGGACTGGTCACCAGTGGCACAGCGCTGGCTCACCCAGGCAGCCAGCGGAAGCAATGCAGTGACCGGCCTGAATGTCCTCGTCATCGCGGCCATGGCCGATCCCGCTCTTTTGACCCTTCTCTATGCGGCCACCCGTGAATGGGCTGCCGCTCCGCCCCTCGACCAGCCGACAGAACCGCAGGCCGGGCCGTACGCCCGCCTGCGCGTCGCCGAACAGCTCTGCCGCAGAATCGATGTGCTGCAGGGCGTGGAAGCGCCGGGTCCCGGCCCGGACAGCCATAACCCCCGGGAGGGTGTATGAGTCCCCGCAGTAAAACTCGTCTGCTCCTCGTCCTGCTGGTCGTCGCACCCGTCCTCGGCATCGGAGCGGCACAGGCATGGCCCGACTGGGTGTGGTTTCTTCTGCCGGCCCTGGTGGCCGGCGTGTTCCTCGCGACTCTGGGGCAGCCGGGCAGCCATGAACCCGCTTCCTTAGGCGGTGCAGCCTCTGCCACCTCCGAGCCACCGCAGGAGCCGCCGTACCGGGAGAGCGTCCTGGCACAGGTGCCGCTGCCGAGCACGGTGCCCGGCTATCCCTTCCTGTTCTCGGCAACCGTCTGGTGGCGAACCACTGCCGACTTCTCTCCGGCATCGCACAACAACCCACCGGGCCTGGCCGTCAGCTCGGTGATCCAGCGCGCCCAACACGCCGTCGCGGCCGAGCAGCCGAGCCGCTGCGGCTATCTGTCGCCCTGGCTGGACGGGCTGCTGGGCATGCCCACCACGGATGAATCGGGCCTGGTCACTGCCTTCGCCACTGGAGTACGGCTGACCCTGCGGCCGACCGATCAGCAGCGGCTGGACCAGATCGACGAGGCGCACAAGTCACGGGGGCTATGGGAGAGCGGACGGCAGCACGAGCTCGACCGCCGGACCTACCTGGGCGAAGACGTTCTCCGTACCCCCGGCAGTGCACTGGTTTGGTGGCTTTCCCGCCACGAGAACGACATCGAACGAGCGGTAGAGATGATCGGTCCCCTCACCTGCCTCTCGGCGGCGGCCAACGACCGGGAAGTGCCGACGGCCTTCCGCCATCTCTGCCTGCCTCCGGATCCGCTTGCCGGCTCCGGCCCCGAAGGCGGCTCCGACGACCCGGGTCCCGATGGGAACTCCGGCTCCGGCACCTCGGAGACACCTGCCTCGTCCCGCCACCGAGCCGCCCCCAGCCACTACGTCTCGGCGCTGCTCGACGAAATGGGGCTGCCCGAAGGGTCGGCCGACCGTACGGTATTCGTGGATCGTCTGGCCCGCCTGTCTGAAGCGTCCGGCAGTCCGCAAACCGCAGACGGTCTCCGCCGGGATCTGCTCACCGACGCCACAGCCGTCTCTCCTGCGAACGCATCGAGTCCATCCGATGCCACCACGTCACCCCCCGCCAGGGTCTCCGCGGATCACATGCCGGTCGATCCGTTCGAGCCGTCGTATCCGAGTGATCCCCATGACCAGGACGGGAACGACGGTCTTCCGTCCCCGTGGGGACCGCCCGAGTGGGCCCGTACCGACAGCTCGGGGGAACCTTCCGGATGACCGCGGTGCCTGTCCCATGATTCCCGCCCACATGTACGCCTTCCCCAGCCGGCCAAATGCCCACCGTGGTGGAAACGCCGACGGCTGACGGAGACCGACGTGGTTGCCCTACTCCGCTACTGAACGACAACGAGAGAGGCCCCGAACTTTCGTCCGGGGCCTCTCAGCTGTGTGCACTCGGCAGGATTCGAACCTGCAACCTTCTGATCCGTAGGATCGGGCAGCGCCTCACGAGGACCCGCAGCAATCGCCTACCGTGATCGCTCAAAGCTGCACGCATGGGCCTCTGTGCCTCGTCGTTGCCGTCAGCGTTGCCGTCAAGCCCCAACGACTTCAGGAGGCCAGCCCCTGGTGGATCCTTTTCCGGGCAAGGGAAAAGGACCTATTTGGAACGGGAACATCATTGGCCACGATTTGCATGTATGCATCACCCAAAGATCGAAGCTTTTCTTGGGACTCTTGAAGATCATCCCCAACTGATAGAATTCTTGACTCCAGAATCAATCGATGCCTCAATATCGTATAACTGCGAGCCGACAATTGAAAATCTGCCGCTTTCTTAGTCGTACCGAGAAAAGCAGCAGTGGCCGCAACAGAGCCAGCAACCGCAGATACGGCACCCCACACCTCCTCCTTACGCAGCGCCGACATAAAGCCTGCGACAGCGGAAATGCACGCCGGAAGGAATATCATGAGGCGCCCCCAAAATTCAGCACGCTTCGCGGCTTCAAAGTAAGCCTGCGCACTGTAAAGACAGCTCTCCGATAGGCGTTCCAACTCGCCCCTGACCGATTCAAACTGCTCTTGATTCACGCCCATCCCTTACGAAACCGGTATTTTTGGATTCTTCTCTAGGTACGAACAAAGCCATCTCAGATTAGGAATGGAGCACTCGACGTCGCGCCGGTATCTATTTGAGAGATACCCAGACTCATAGAGTGCAATCATCAAGGCGCGACGCATTCCCCCTCCGGCCTCCCCTTCGAATTTGTGGCGCAACAGTTGCGCATCAGCAACGGAGGAACATCGCCCGAGATAGCGAGCGGCAAACTCTCTCGGAAACTCCTCACGGTTTCTATCATCAAGAATTTTCCATGCCGATTCCTTCATCCGTTCATTAGAAACCCGAAGTCTCACAAAGTATCGGAGAATTCGCTGCTCAATATACGGGTAACTTTTACTCTCAGATGAGCACATGAATGCGGTAAGCTTGGATTCAATCTCAGGCAAACGATGCTCACACGCGGCGAAGTAGGCAAAAATCTCCTTTGCCGCATCAGCTATGTACCGAATGTTGTCCAAGCACCAGCTCACTGCGTAGTCATCACCCAGCCTCCGGAGCCTGTTCAGGGAGAACTTGAGGCGCCTAGAACTGATGACTTCGGACGCGCAGGTGTCATAAAAGTAGGTCCGGGCGCTAAGGCGGGCTTTAGGGTCCCCCACTTTGACCCCGTAATCAATAGAGGCCTCTTCGGCACTCCTCAAGCGATTTAGCGCCTCCTCATGTCCCAGTATGGAAGTCTTATGGCCCGCCATGGAAAGCTTCCTAGCCCGGAAGATCCTGTTCACGCTGACAAGCACATCCCGCAAAGAGTTCCAACTTTCATCAAAAATCATGATGTCATCTGAGTATCGAACGAACGGCAATCGTTGCTGTGTCAAGAACTGGTCTACCGAAGCAAGATAGGCGTTCGCCAATATTCCGGAGGCATCAGAACCTTGAGGAAGACCCCAGGCGTGATTGATGTTCTGGAACCTGCGAAGAAAGTTCGAGACCTTTTGCACATGCGCCTCATTCTTCGCCATCATGTACAAGTCTTCAGAAAGGAGCTCGACGTCAACATGTTCATAAAATGACGAGACATCAAGTGTAGCCATTAGAAGTCTTCGATTGCCTGACAGGGTGGACAGAGCCCTGTGACGCATGAGGCTCCATGAATGGCTCCAAAATAGAGGCTCTCCAGCTTTGTGATTCCATCGATAGCTATAGACAGAGCGATTTCTGCACTTGTCAATATCCGATGCTAGATCAAACACCAAGGAGTCATAAATCAATCTATCCCGCGCCGAAAAGCGAGTTAGCGGGCGAACGGCTATAGCATTCTTCGGGTAATCGACGATCTCCGTATGCTGGGGACCATAGTCGCCGTCTCTAATTGTCGCCTCAAGGGAATCTCTGCACCCGACACTCCACTGATCTTTGATCTCGGCATAGGTCGCCACATCAGGAATCTCAGAAAATTCTTGCCCAGAAATCAAAAGTCTAAGTGCGGTATCGAGATGCACTGAAAGGTTCTCCAACAGCCCTCCCCCTTTTTGCGGTCGCTGGCGACGAAACCCACGGAACTCTAGAAATCAGCCAACTACCACTCAGAGGCAACTTCGTGATGCCCCTACCGCTGATCCAGCCATAGCAATCAGCCCGTCGTCAACGATCGAAGCATCATCTTCCGCTCCACGATGAAACGCACGCTCGCGTCCAACGCCGTAGCCTTGATCCTCATGGAGCTGGCCCAGTGGGCGTATGCGCTCGCCGAATCAACGCTGTCCGAGCCGCTCCCGCGCCGCTGGGCGCACTCCCTCGGGGTGGCCGAGCGGGCCAGGTCACTCGCACCGGTCCTCGGTGAGGACGCCGCGCTGCTGGAGTCCGCCGCCGTGCTGCACGACATCGGGTACGCGCCGACCATCGCCACCACGGGCTTCCATCCGCTCGACGGGGCCCGTTTCCTCCGGCACAAGGAGCGGGCCGACGAACGCGTCATCAGCCTCGTCGCCCACCACTCGTACGCCGTCCTGGAGGCCGAGGAGCGCGGCCTCCGTACCGACCTGGAAGCGGAGTTCGCCCAGGAACGGCCGGACCTCCGGGACGCCCTGGTCTTCTGCGATATGACGACCACCCCGGACGGCCGCCGGACGACTCCGGACGCCCGCCTGGAGGAGATCATCAGCCGGTACGGGCCGGACACGATCGTCGGCCGGTTCATCCAGCGGGCCGCACCGGAGATCCACGCCGCTGTCGCACGGGTCGAACGCCGCCTGGCCGAGGCAGCGGGCGGCCATCAGCCGATGTAGGGCTCCCGGCGCGACGCGTCCAGCCCGTGCCGGATGCGCAGCAGCATCGACGGGTGGATGTCGAGACCGTCCAACTCCGCGGGGTCGATCCACCGGACCTCTTTGGACTCGCTGCTGGTGCGCAGCGTCCCTCCCACCGGGTGGGCGCGGAAGCAGATGGAGAACTGCTGCCGGACCTCGCCATCGTCGTATGCGAGCACATGGTCAGGGTCGGTGTAGAGACCGACGATGCCGTCGACCTCGACCCGGATCCCCGTCTCCTCCTCCACCTCCCGCACCGCCGTCTCGCCGATGCGTTCGCCGATGTCGTGTCCGCCTCCGGGCAGGGCCCACAGGTCGTTGTCGGTACGGTGGATGACCAGAAGCCGTCCGTCGTCGTCCTGGACGACTGCCGTCACCGACGGGACCACCGAGTTGGCCACCGGGGCCTCGGGATCACGGAAGTAGTCGATCCGGCTCATGTCTGAAGTCCTCCCAGGTCGCTGGGCGACGAGATCGGCCGGGCCGACTCCCACACCCGCTCGATGCTCTCGGCGTACGAGTCGAGCATCCAGCCATCCCTCCGCCCCGTAGGATCGGTTCCATGATTCGTGCCGTGGTCTTCGATGTCGGCGAATGTCTCGTGGACGAGACGCGCGAGTACGGCACTTGGGCGGACTGGCTGAGGATCCCCCGGCATACCTTCGCCGCCGTGTTCGGCGCGGTCATCGCCCAAGGACGCGACTACCGCGACACCTTCCAAGAAGTCCGTCCCGGCTTCGACCTGGACCAGGAGCGCGAGCGGCGGGCAGCAGCGGGGCAGCCCGAACACTTCGGGGAAGAGGATCTGTACGACGACGTGCGGCCCGCGCTGGCGCAGCTCCGTGCGGACGGGCTCTGGCTCGGGATCGCGGGGAACCAGACCGTGCGGGCCGGTGGGCTGCTGCGTGGGCTGTTCACCGATGACGTGGATCTGATCGGCACCAGCGACGACTGGGGCGCCTCCAAGCCGGACAGCGCGTTCTTCGAGCGCGTCGCAGCGGCCGTTCCCTACGCTCCCGCGGAGATCCTGTACGTCGGGGACCGGGTGGACAACGACATCCGTCCCGCCGTCTCGGCCGGCATGCCCACCGCGCTCATCCGCCGCGGGCCCTGGGCCAACATCCAGTGGAACACCCCCGACGCACAGAGGCTGCCGACCCTGAGGATCAGCAGCCTCTTGGAACTCCCGGAGCGGATTGCCAAGTTCAACGCGTCAGAGCGCTGAGCGTCGTCGACCACCCGTAGAGCCGATCGTCCAAGTCGCGAACGCACCGCTCGTTCTGCCAAGGGGCGAGCGTCCTCCGTACGTCGCGTACCCGGTCCATGCCGGTCGCGTACCACGTCGTCGCGAGGAGATCGAGTGCCTGGAGCGCGTACTCGCACGCGGCCTCCGGGCGCTCATCCGCTGCCTCAACGGCCGCGAGATCGCCCAGGATCACCGTGCGCTGCTTGTTGTCGGACTCGGGCAACTCATCCAAGACCTTGGTCAGGGTCTCCCGGGCCTGCGGCAGGTGACCGGCCTTGAGCTGGGTGTTCCCCTTGAATGCGGCAAGCCGCACCGGGCTGAACCAGTCCATCCACGGTGGATTCGAGTGCTCCGACTCCATGGACAGCACGTCCTCCGCATGCGTGATCAGGTTCAACGCCGTGCGGGTCTCGCCGCATCGCGTCTCGCACTCGGCTTCGACCGCGTCCAGCCACGCCAGGAACTGCGTCGACGCGGGGCCGCGCCGGGCGTACGTCCTTGCTGCAACCATCCGTTCAAGCGCCTCGTCCCGGCGTCCGCCCCACCCCGGGATGAACGCCGAGTGGGCAAGGATCGCCGAGCCAAGAAGGGCGTGGTCCGCCTCACCGGCCGCCTGGAGCGCCTTCACCAATGTGTCGTTGGCGGCCACCGGCTGCCGCATATCGAAGAACTCCATGCGGGCTGCGAGCAGGCACGACTCCGCCAGGGCCGCCGCCACACGGTGACGGGTCGCCCCAGCGGTCTCAGGCAGCAGGGCGATTCCCATCGTTGCGTGCGCCATGACGACCGGATGCAGAATCGCGGGGGCCACGCTCCAGTACAGGTGCCTATGTGACCGTGTCACAGCCTCGTAGTCGTCGCCCACCGAATCGGGCTGGGTTTGTGTCATCGTCAGGCGCGGCACCGGCGAAAGACCCACTGCCGCTCCGGCTATGACCACCGCGCGGTGCTCTGCGCCCTGGTCGTGGGGCGGGGTAAAGCCAAGCTGCTCCATGTCCTGTCGGAGCAAATGGGCGAGCAGCCTCCGGTGGTCCGGGTGTGGCCACGGAGGGGCGGCCGACTCCCAGCGGCGTACCTGGCGTACCCCCACGGACAGTCCGCGGATCCCCAACTCCGCTGCTGTGGCAGTCATGGCCTCAGCAAGTCGCTGTTGAGAGGCGTATCCAGCAGCGACACGAGCGCTCTTCAAGCGGATGTTCCCGCTCGGATGGGACATGGACACCTCCAGTCGTGTTGTGACACGAAGGTCCCACAGCATGTCCTCCTTTGTTAGCCCTTCCCTCTTTGTAGGGAGAGAAAGCCCTCTCCAGTGACCTCTGGAGCCCTATAGAAGCCCTCGTAAGCGACCGTTGCGCCCGTCAGTCTGTAACACCCCGCCTCCTGACTGAAGGAGTCCTGACGTGCCGCTGCGCGATCATTGCATCCGGATCTTCCGGTTCCTGGAGCTCAAATCATTAGGTCGCCACCAACCCGTCATGGCACCCGCCGTGATGAGCTCCCCCGGAACTCTCATGTTCTTACCTTCGTTCGGCAACGCCTCTGAGCCCCTGATCCGGCCGCGTTACCCCGCCTGCGAGCAACGGAACCTCACACACAAGCTGCCCAAGGCACAGATGGGACGGCCCGAGTGATGGTGTTCTCCCCCAACGCGGTCCCGGAAGACGAGGGCCGTACACGGATGACCCTGCGAGTATCCCGAGACTCTGGCCGCACGTGGGGCCCGACTACGGTCGTACGCGATACAGAAGCCATAGATCTCCCGACAGAGCCCCTGAAGTACCCGCCCTGCCGGTGTCCGCGTTGCCGTGCCAACCTTGCGAATCACGGTGCGGAGGCGGAGGCATGAGCACCCGGCGTCAGTACGCCCAGGCAGCGGTTCTCGCTGATGGCCGGTGGGCGGATCTGGGGCAGGCCCTGTTCGCTCGGGGTGATCTGACCTCGGACTGGGTGCCCGCCTTCGCCGCCGTGCCCCGGTCGGCGTTCCTGCCCGACGACATCTGGCCGTACGACCCCGTCCGCGGTGATCACGTCCACGTCTCCCGCGTCGACGACCCCGCCCGGTGGCAGGCGTACGCCGACACCGACGTCCCCGTCGTCACGCAGTGGGACGAAAACAGCGACACCCACACCCCGCTGACCGAGCCGACCAGTTCGTCGACCATGCCCAGCATCACCCCCTCCATGCTCCGCGACCTGGACGTCGAAGCCGGTTCGCGGGTGCTGGAGATCGGTACGGGCACCGGCTGGTCGGCCGGCCTGCTCGCTCACCGGCTCGGCCGGTCCCATGTGGTCAGTGTGGAGGTGGACGCCTCCGTCGCCGCCCGCGCGGGCCCGTCTCGGGCGGATCGGACTCCCGGTCCCGGTCATCGGAACCGACGGCCTGGTCGGCCATCCGGCCGGGGCTCCGTACGACCGGATCATCGCCACCTGCGGGGTGCGCAAGATTCCGTACGCCTGGATCCGGCAGTCCTGCGGCGGCGGGCTGATCCTCGTCCCGTGGGGCACCCACTACACGCCCATGGACGTGAACGTCCTGCTCACCGTGGACCGCGATGGCCAGTACGCCTCGGGCCGCTTCCTCGGGCCCCTGGAGTTCACCAAGCTCCGGGCCCACCGGCTGGCGCCGCCCAAGCACCACGGCTACCTCGCCCGGCATCCCTTCAACAAGGCGTCGGCGTCCCTGACCGCGACCACCGCCGCCGAGCTGGGCCCCGGGCGCTTCGACGCCGCACGCTTCGCCGTCGGGGTACGGGTCCCCGACTGCGTCCACGCGGCCGGGACCGAGCGCGACGGCGTACAGCCCGTCTGGTTCTACAGCCTCACCGATCACTCCTGGGCCGCCGTGATGTTCCGCGGCACCACCGGCCTCGCAACCGTCCGCCAAGCCGGACCCCGGCGGCTGTGGACCGAGGTCGAAGAGGCCCTCCACTGGTGGCACGCCCACGGCTGCCCCGGCTTCGACCGCTTCGGACTCACGGTCACCGAGGAAGGGGAGACCGTCTGGCTGGACGACCCGGCGACGCCGTGCCGATCCCCGGTGTGAAGGGCTGACGCACGAGCAGCACCAGCAGGGAGCGGCCACAGCCGCCGAGGCGAACGAGGGGGAGGTGCGGGACGTGCTTCGGCCGGCTGTCCGCCGCCGTGGGTGGCGTCGGGAGCTGACGGTGATGGGCGCGGTTGCCGTACTCCGCTGCTGTATCGCGCAACGCAAGAGGCCCCGGACTTTCGTCCGGGGCCTCTCGGCTATGTGCACTCGGCAGGATTCGAACCTGCAACCTTCTGATCCGTAGTCAGATGCTCTATCCGTTAAGCTACGAGTGCTTGCTTTGCTCGGCGTTTCGGGCTTTTCTTCCCGGTCGGCGTTGCGGGAACAACATTACATGACCTGCGCCGTCACGCGAAATCCATTAGCCGCACCCCTTCTGACCTGCGTAGATACCCTCAGGGGAGGGGGCCGGGGGATCCCCCGGACGGGTGAGGCAAGGGGAGCCCTGCGGCACCGGACGGAAACACCTGAGCCCCGGCCGGGGGCCGGGGCTCAGGTGATCTTGAGGGCGGAGGCGGAGGGATTTGAACCCTCGATGGGCGGTAAAGCCCAAACCGCATTAGCAGTGCGGCGCCATAGACCGGACTAGGCGACGCCTCCAGCACCATCGCGCAGGCGCGAGTGGTGTGCAGATGATGACACAGTCACGCGGCGTGTCACCAATCGCCGTCCACGGTACTAGGCACGCGGGGCCGAGGGCAAAGCACAAAAGGCGCCGCCGCGGGGAGGCCCGGCGGGGGCCGAAGGTACGGGTGGCGGGGCAGTGGCCGGGGCGGGGCGCAACGCCCGGGGGCAGGGCGGTGGAAGGGCCGGGCGCAACGCCCGGGGGGCGGGCGCGTTAGACAGCGGTGGGGGCTCCCGGTCCGGCCGCCGTGTGCGGGCGGGGGCCGGGGGCGGTTCCCCAGGTCGTCCGTACGAGCAGAACAGGAGCGCCCATGCTGCGCCGTATCGCCCTCACCGCCACCGCGTCCGCCGCCGCCGTCGCCGCCTTCGCCGGGGTCGCGACCGCGGCCCCCGTCTCCCTGCTGCCGGTGCCGCTGCCGCCGCTGCTCGGGGAGGCCGAGGACCGGCTGACGGTGGTGGTGTCGGAGACGGGGAACGCCCGGACCGACGGGCGGTACGAGCTGGAGTGCGGCCCCGCCGGGCCCGAGGGGACCCCGGGCGGGACCCATCCGGCGGCCGAGGGGGCGTGTGCCCGGCTCGACGAGCTGGCGCGGGAAGGGGCGGACCCGTTCGCTCCGGTCGACCGGGACGTCTTCTGCACCCAGCAGGCCGGCGGCCCCGCCACCGCCCGGGTCACCGGCACCTGGCAGGGCCGCCCGGTCGACGCCGTCTTCTCCCGGCAGAACGGCTGCGAGATCCACCGCTGGAACAACCTCACTCCCGTACTGCCCAGCGCCGGGGCGTAGCCGGGCGGAAGACGGCCGGAAGGCGGGCGGAAGACGGTCGGGGCGGGCCGGTGCGTACCCCAAATGGTCACAAGGGGTGCACCGGTCCCCCACACCCCCGGTACGCGAGGTGCCCCTCGTCCCCCGCTCCCGCAGACCCCCTGCCCTAGACTCCCTCCAGTGACAGGCTGATGTCCGTAGTTCAGGAGGAACCGTCGTCGTGAGCAGCAGGCCATCCCGAGGCGCTGCTCGCCTCGCAGCCATACTCGACGCACTCCCCGACGGTCTGGTGCTCGTCAACTGCAACGGCACCGTCGTCAACGCCAACACCATTGCCCTCGGACTCTTCGAGACTCCCGGCACCGCACTCGTCGGCCGCGGGCTGCTCGATCTGCTGCCCGCCTTCGACTCCCGGCTGATTCCGGGGTCGATGCGGCGTCCGGAAGGCGCCGACGTCCGCGGCCGTACCAAGCCGACCCGGATGACGGCCCGCCGCACGGACGGCAGCGAGTTCCCCGTGGAAGTGACGAGCGCCAGCCTGGAGGACGGGCGCGAGGCGTACGAATCGCAGCACTCCCACTTCACGGGCGACGAGCTGCTGATGCTGGTGGTACGGGATCTGTCGGGGACCGTGGACACCGAGGCGGAGCTGGCGCGTTCGCAGCGACAGACCGAAATGATCCTGCGCGCGGCCGCCGAGGGCGTCGTCGGTACGGATACCGAGGGCCGCGTCGTCCTGGTCAATCCGGCCGCGGCACAGATCCTCGGCTTCCGCGCCAGCGACCTCGGCGGCCGTGAGCTGCACCCGCTGGTGCTGCACTCGCGCGAGGACGGCAAGCCGTTCCCGTACGCCGAGTCACCGCTCGCGGACACCCTCAGGTCGGGCCGGAAGCACCGGGTCCGGGGGCAGGTGCTCTGGGCGAAGGACGGCTCGCGGGTGCCGGTGGACCTGACCACCGCGCCGGTACGGGACGGGGACCAGCTGGTCGGCGCGGTGATGACCTTCACCGACCGCCGGCCGGTCGAGAAGCTCACCTCGCAGCACACGACCGCGCTCAGCACGCTCACCGCCCGGCATTCGGCGGAGCTGACCGAGACGGCCGAGAAGCTGACCGCCGAGCACGAGCGGACCAAGGAGGAGTACGCCGCCGAACTCGCGGACAAGACCGAGCGCTACACCGCCGACATCGAGGCCCGCGACGAGCGCCACCGGGAGCTGGCGGGGCGGCACGGGCAGCTGACGGCGGTGCTCGGCGACGCGCTACGCGGGCCGCTGGAGGAGCTGCGTACGGAACTGGGCACGCTGGCCGCCGATCCCGCCGGGCAGCTGTGGCCGGAGGCGAACCAGATCCTGCACCATCTCGCCGCCGGGTACGCCCGGATGACCACCCTCATCGACAACGTCCTCGCCTATCAGCGGCTGGACACCGGCGAGGAGCGGCTCCACAAGGCGAACACCCTGCTCGACGCGGTCGTCACGGCCGGCGTCGAGGGCGCGGTCGAGCTGATCGGGCCCGGTCGGGCGCAGTTCGCCGTCCATGCGCCGCCCATCGAGGCCGAGGTCGACGGGGTGCGGCTGGCGACGGCGCTGGCGCATCTGATCGCCGATGTCGCCGGGGTCGACGCGACCGGGAAGACCCGGCAGTCGGCGGCGGCCGGCGGTCCGGCCGGATACGCGGACTCCACGATCGTGGTGGCCGCCGCGCAGCGCGGCGAGGTCGTACGGATCGAGGTCCGGGGGCCGTTCACCGGGGGCGACGCGGTGCACCAGCCGATCGTCCGCGGGATCGTGACGGCGCACGGCGGAGTGGTGCAGACGCACGAGGTGCCCGGCGCGGCCGGGAGCGCGTACGTCCTGGAGGTGCCGCTCGGCGGGGGTTCGGGCGCGGTGACCGCCCCGGAGCCCACTGCCGGTGCCGGTGCTGGTGTCGGTGCCGGTGCCGGTGCCGGTGTCGGTGTCGGTGTCGGTGGGGACGACGGTACGGGTGCCGGTTCCGGTGACGGTACGGACGGCGGGCCCGGGCAGGCCCTGGCGCTGCCGGAGCAGGCGTCGGGCGAGACCCTGGGCGGCCGGCGGCGGGCCCGCCGCGGGTCGACGGATGCCTTCCTGGAAAGCCCGCTGGCGGCGGAGCGCGCGGCGGACAGCGGATCGGCGGACGGTTCGGCGGGTGGTCCGGTGAGCGGATCGGCGGGCGGTCCGGCGGGCGGGCCTGGGAGCGGGGCGCAGGACGGTACGGCGCCCGCCGGCGACGCGGACGAGGGTGCCGGAGGCGGCACCGGGCGGCGGCGCGGACGGCCCAGCCCCGCGGAGGGCGCGGTCGTGACCGCCGCCGAGGGCGCCGCTGCGGCCGGGCGGCCCGCGCCCGGAACGGCCGTACCGCCGCAGGGTGTGCCGGTGGAGGTCCCGTCGGGGCGCCGGGCACGGCACGGTGGTGTGCCCGAGCTTCCGGTGGGGCCCGCGGCTCCTCCGGTGCCGGAGGCCCCCGGACTGGTTCCGGCGGTGGGACCGGGCGGTGCGCCGGGTGTTGTACCCGGTGGTGCGCCCGGGCCCGTGCCGGTGCCCGCGCAGGGCGTCGGACAGGGCGTAGGACAGGCGGTCCCGGCCGGAGGGCGGCGCGCCCGGCGTGCGCTGGCGCCCGCGCCGGTGGAGAGCGCGGATCCGCAGGCGCGTACGGCCTTCGCACTCCCGCCCGCCGAAGCGGACCGTGCGCCGTTCGTCCTCGGCGGCGGGGGTACGGGTGCCGGGGACACCGGCCACCACCGGCTCGGCCCGGGCGCCGACCAGCACACCCCGCCGCAGCCGCACCCTCTCCCGGGCGTGGTGCCGGGTACGTCCCCGTCCCCGTCCCCGTCCCCGGGCGCGGTTCCGGGCGCCGGGCGAATGGGCGCGGAGGGGCAGGTTCCGGCGCCGACCGGGCGCCGCAGGGGCCGTCCCGAGCACGGAACGGCCGACGAGACGGCCGGGGCCGGGCTGAGCGGACTGCCGGAGGAATTGGGCGCGCCGGGCGCGCCGACACCGGCTTCCGGGGTTCCGGTGCCGGGGATGCCGGTGGACGTCGGTGTGCCCGGTGCACTTGGCGCGCCCGGGGTGTCCGGGACTACCGGGGCGCCCGCGACCACGGGAGCCGCCGGGACCACCGGAGCCGCCGAGGTCGCTGAGACCGCCGGGGACTCCGGAGCCGCCGGGCACTCCGGGGACCGCTCCGCCGACACCGGGTCGCTGTCGCTCCCGCTGCCGCCCGCGGAGCCCGTACCCGTACCGCCGGGAGGCCGTACCGCACGGCCCGCCGCGCAGCCGCTGCCCGCGGAGGCGCCGTCCGGGTCCGTACCCCTGCCGCCCGACGCCTCCCAGGGACGGGCGTTCAGCGTGCGCGCCCTCGGGCAGGCCGGGCCGGTCGCCGCGGCCCAGCCCGCACCCGCACCCGTCCCCGTACCGGCGCAGGCATCCGGTTCCGGACGGCGCCGCAAGCTCGGCACTCCGCAGACCGCGGACCGGCCCGAGCCCGCCGCCGCCCCCGCGCTGCCCGCACAGGCGGCCCCCGTCCCCGTACCGCCGGTCCCGGCCGCCCCGCCGCAGTCCGCGCTGGACCGGGACGGCGAGGCGCCCGGCCGGGCGTACGCCATCAGCGCGCCCGACGAGGACGCCGCCGAGGGGCCCGAGCCGCTGGACGGCCCGGGGGGCGCGGTCGAGGTCGCCAACCGTCCGCTGCCCCAGCCCGTCGACGACGAGCTGCCGCCCGAACCGCTCGACAACCCGCGCCGCCTGCTCGTCTGGCCCGCGCCCGACGTCTCCACCCAGCAGGCTCTGAGCGAACGCGGCTACCGGCCGGTCGTCGTGCACTCGCGCGAGGAGGTCGACGCCCAGATCGCGGCCTTCCCCGCCGCCCTGTTCGTCGATCCGCTGACCGGGCCCATCACCCGGACCGCGCTCCAGTCGCTCCGCCAGGCCGCCGTGGCGGCGGAGGTCCCGGTGCTGGTCACCGCCGGTCTGGGGCAGGCCACCCGGGAAGCCGCCTACGGTGCCGACCCGGCCGTCCTGCTGAAGGCGCTGGCCCCCCGGGACAGCGAACAGCACCCCTCGCGGGTCCTGCTGATCGAGGAGCACGAGGAGATCGCGCTGGCGCTGACGGCCGCGCTGGAACGGCGCGGCATGCAGGTGGCGCGGGCCGCGGCGGACGCCGACGCGGTCACGCTCGCCGCGCAGATGCGGCCGAACCTGGTCGTGATGGACCTGATGCAGGTACGACGCCGGCGCGCCGGGATCATCGACTGGCTGCGCGCCAACGGGCAGCTCAACCGCACCCCGCTGGTCGTCTACACCTCCGCCGGGCTCAACCGGGCGGAGCTGCCGAAGCTGTCGTCCGGGGAGACGGTGCTGTTCCTGGCCGAACGCTCGACGAGCGCGGAGGTGCAGTCGCGGATCGTGGACCTGCTCGCCAAGATCGGGACCAACTGACGCAGGCGGGTCACGGGAACGGAGCGGGAAACGAGGAAGGGCCCGCACCCGGGTCGTAAGGACCGGGTGCGGGCCCTTCTTCCGTTCTCCTGCCGGGGAGGGGCGGAGACGGGAGGGGACGGGAGGGGACGGGAGGCTGGAGGGGCTGGAGAGGAGCGAGGTGCGGCGCCGGGCGAGCCGCCGGTCCGGTGCCGGTGGCCCGGGGTGAGCCGGGGCGGGCCGAGGTGACCCGGGGTGGGCCGGGCCCGGCCCACCCCGGCCGTCTCAGACCTCGACGATCTCCAGCTCACCCTCCGCGTACTGCCTGCGGATCGCCCGCTTGTCGAACTTCCCGATGTTCGTCTTCGGCACCTCCCGCACCAGCGACCACCGCTCGGGCAGCTGCCACTTCGCCACGGTCTCGCCCAGGAACGCCTTCAGCCCGGCGAGATCGGTCGTCGCGCCCTCCCTGAGGACGACCGTGGCCAGCGGGCGCTCGTCCCACTTGGGGTCGGGCACCGCCACCACCGCGGCCTCGGCGACCTCCGGGTGCGCCATCAGGGCGTTCTCCAGGGCGATGCTGGAGATCCACTCGCCACCGGACTTGATGACGTCCTTGACCCGGTCGGTGAGGGTGAGGAAGCCGTCGGGGCTGATCACGCCCACATCACCGGTCTTGAGCCAGCCGTCCTCGCTGAACTTGTCCTCCGGCCGCAGCGGCTCCTGCCCGGCCCCGCCGAAGTACGCGGCCGCTATCCACGGTCCGCGTACCTGGAGTTCACCGACGGACTCGTTGTCCCACGGCAGTACGTCGCCGCCGGGGCCGACGATCCGCGGCTCGACACCGGCCGGGAAACGGCCCTGGGTGAGGCGGTACGGCCAGGCCTCCTCCGCGCTCAGCCCGGCGGGCGGGTGCGCCATCGTGCCGAGCGGGGAGGTCTCCGTCATGCCCCAGGCGTGGCAGAGGCGCGCGCCCAGCTTGTCGTACGCCTCCATCAGCGCGGGCGGGCAGGCCGAGCCGCCGATGGTGACCTGCTTCAGGGAGGTCAGATCGCGGGGGTTGGCGAGGACCTCGGCGAGCAGGCCCTGCCAGATGGTGGGGATCGCGGCGGCGTGGGTCGGCTTCTCGCGTTCGATCATCTCGGCGAGGGGCGCCGGCTGGAGGAATCGTTCCGGCATCAGCATGTTGAGGCCGGTCATAAAGGCGGCGTGCGGGATGCCCCAGGCGTTGACATGGAACTGCGGTACGACGACGAGGGTGGTGTCCTGGTCCGTCAGCCCCATCGACTCGGTCATACAGACCTGCATGGAGTGCAGATAGATGGAGCGGTGGGAGAAGACCACGCCCTTGGGGTCGCCGGTGGTGCCGGAGGTGTAGCACATGGCCGCGGCGGTGCGTTCGTCCAGCTCGGGCCAGTCGAAGGTGACGGGACGGTCCGCTATCAGCTCCTCGTACTCGTGCACCCGCGCCTCGGTGGCCGCGCCCGCCAGCAGGGAGCGGTCGCCGGGGCCGGAGACCACGATGTGCTCGACGGTGGGGAGATGGGGGAGCAGGGGTACGAGGAGCGGCAGCAGCGAACCGTTGACGATGACCACCCGGTCGGCCGCGTGGTTGGCGATCCACACGAGCTGTTCGGGAGGGAGCCGGAGGTTGAGCGTGTGCAGTACGGCACCCATGGCGGGGATCGCCAGATACGCCTCGACGTGTTCGGCGTTGTTCCACATCAGAGTTGCGACCCGCTGGTCGCCTTCGACGCCCAGTTCGTCGCGGAGCGCGTTCGCCAGCCGGGTGGCGCGCTCGCCGACCTCGCGGAAGCTTCGGCGATCGGGCTCGGGCGCGCCGGTCCAGGTGGTGATCTGCGACTTCGCATGGACCCTCATACCGTGTTCCAGGATGCGGGTCACGGTCAGCGGTATGTCCTGCATGGTGCTCAGCACGGCGTCCTCCCGGTGGGCGCTGTGTTGCTACGCGTCAGTAAGGGTGTAGAGATTCTGCGCGCGTACCACGCGGTATGTCACTACCTGAGGGCGGCGGATTAACCGCATCGCGAAGACGCCGGGAGACCGGCGGGACGGGTGGGGCGGAGCCCTCGCGCGAGCCGCGGCGGGCGGGCGGGACCCGTGGGGAAGCGGGCGGGGAGGCGTAACGGAACGGGCGGGGGCCGTGGGTCCGCCGGGCGGCCGTCGGGCGGCGCCGGCAACAGGGAAGGGCGCGGGAGCGGTCCCGTACGGCCCGGAAAAACGCCGGGAAACCCGGGGAAAAACCATGGTGGGGCATTGGGGCGTTCGAGTGGAACGCGGTGCTGTTCGAGGCCCGCCGGTGCGGCGGTGGCACCGGGAGGAGAACGGTGTGCCGAGGTCGCCGGGGGCGCGCGGCGGGGCGGCCGGGCCGGGCGGGGCGGCCGGAGGTGCTCGTCAGCGGGCCGGCGACAGCTCCGGGTCCTCGCGCAGCTTGCCGAGCGCCCGGGACACCGCGCTCTTCACCGTCCCCACGGACACCCCGAGCACCTCGGCGGTCTGCGCCTCGCTCAGATCCTCGTAATAGCGGAGCACCACCATCGCCCGCTGCCGGTCGGGCAGCTTCATCACGGCACGCCACATCGCGTCGTGCAGCACCTGCTGCTCCGCCGGGTCGGGCGTGGGCGAGGTCTCCCGCTCCGGAAGCTCGTCGCAGGCGAACTCGTCCACCTTGCGCTTGCGCCACTGCGAGGTACGCGTGTTCAGCAGGGCCCGGCGGACATAGCCGTCGAGCGCGCGGTGGTCCTCGATCCGCTCCCACGCGACATAGGTCTTGGTGAGTGCGGTCTGGAGGAGGTCTTCCGCGTCGCTCGGGTTCGCGGTGAGGGAGCGGGCGGTCCGCAGCAGCACGGGGCCGCGCGCCCGTACGTACGACGAGAACGACGAGTAGCGAGGACGGGTCGCGTACCGGGCGTCGGTCGTGCCGTACGACGGAGGTCCGGGCAGGGCGGCCTTCGAAGCGCTGGTGCAGACTGGCGTGGTCATAGCTCCACGCTAGGAGCGGGTGCCGCTCCGGCGGATCGCCCAGAGGTCCCGAAGCCATGTCCCCCTCAGGTTGTAGTGGTGGTGCCCGCTCCACCTCCTGAAGGTGGAGAAGACCCTCAGGGGCGGGGACGGGACGTTCGGGACCGGGATGTCCGTTGCGCCGGATAATCCCGGATCCGGGCGGTCGTCACGGGCCGGTACACGGCCTCCGGGGCCGTACGACCTGGGTGGACCGCCGTACACCTCCAGGTGGAGAAGGGATGCTCCGGCCCCTGAGGTCCGGGGCTGTGGGGCCGGGGGGTCGGGGCCGCGGGCCCCGGGGCCGGCCGCCTCTCCCCGGGCATTCCGGCCCGTTCCGCGCCCCCCTTCGCGCCCCCGCCGTGTCGATGCGCCCTGTCCCGCTCCCGGCCTCCCGAGCCCGACCTCGCGCTCCGGGCCTCCCGCTCCCGCTCCCCCTCCCGCCGTCAGCCGTCAGCCGTCCGCGCCCAGGATCAGACCCGAGGTCGGGACACCCGTCCCCGCGGTGACCAGGACCCGGGCCGCGCCGGGGATCTGGTTGACCGAGGTCCCGCGGAGCTGCCGGACCGCCTCCGCGATGCCGTTCATGCCATGGAGGTACGCCTCCCCGAGCTGGCCCCCGTGGGTGTTCAGCGGCAGCGCGTCCGCCGCCACGAAACCGGCCGCCTCGCCGGGCCCGCAGAAGCCGAACTCCTCCAGCTGCATCAGCACGTAGGGCGTGAAGTGGTCGTAGACGATGCCGACGTCGATATCTGCGGGCGCGAGCCCCGAAGCGCTCCAGAGCTGCCGGGCCACCACCGCCGTCTCGGGCAGGCCGGTCAGCTCGTCCCGGTAGAAGCTGGTCATCTGCTCCTGGGCCCGGCCCGCCCCCTGGGCCGCCGCGACGACGATGGCCGGGGGGTGCGGCAGATCGCGGGCCCGTTCGGCGCTGGTCACCACGATCGCCTGACCGCCGTCGGTCTCCTGGCAGCAGTCGAGCAGCCGCAGCGGCTCCACGATCCAGCGGGACGCCGCGTGGTCGGCGAGGGTGATCGGTCTGCCGTGGAAGTACGCGGCGGGGTTACGGGCGGCATGGCGGCGGGCGCCCACGGCGACCGGGCCGAAGGCGTCCGGGGTCAGCCCGTACGTATGCAGATAGCGCCGGGCCGCCATCGCCGCCCAGGAGGCGGGGGTGAGCAGCCCCGACGGAAGGTTCCAGCCGAGTGCGGTGCCCTCGGCAGACGGTTCGCGCCGCTGCACCCCCGAGCCGAAGCGGCGCCCCGACCGCTCGTTGAAGGCCCGGTAGCAGACGACGACCTCGGCGACGCCCGCCGCGATCGCCAGGGCGGCCTGCTGGACGGTGGCGCAGGCCGCGCCGCCGCCGTAGTGGATCCGGGAGAAGAAGGTCAGCTCCCCGATGCCGGCGGCCTGCGCGACGGTGATCTCGGGGCTGGTGTCCATGGTGAAGGTGACGAGCCCGTCGACGTCGGCGGGTGAGAGCCCCGCGTCGTCCAGCGCCGCGCGCACCGCCTCCACGGCCAGCTTCAGCTCGCTGCGGCCGGAATCCTTGGAGAACTCGGTCGCCCCGATCCCGGCGACGGCCGCCCGGCCCCCGAGCGAACCCCGGTGGCCGGGGCTCATGACCGGGCCACCGGAGCTGCCGGGGTTTTCGGGACCTCCGCGGCTCCCGTGGCTTCCGTGGCTTCTGTGGCTTGCAGGGCCTCCGGGGCCTCCGTTCCGGGCACGACGGCCGTGACCGTCCCCGTGACATGGTTTCCCAGGGCGTTGGTCCCGACGATCTTCACCTCGACCGTCCGCCACTCCTCCCCGGTATCCGGGAGGTCCTCCCCGGCATCCGGCCCGTCCGCCCCCGCGGCGACCGGGACCACCGTGCCCCGCAACACCATCGTGTCGCCGGGATAGTTGGGCACCCCCAGCCGGATGGCGACCTTCCGCAGCCGGGCCCGCTCCCCCAGGCGGTCGGTGACATACCTGCCGACCAGCCCGTTCGTCGTGAGGATGTTCATGAAGACATCGGGGGACCCCTTTCCGCGGGCGGCCTCCGCGTCGTGGTGCACGTCCTGGTAGTCCCGGGAGGCGAGCGCGCCCGCGACGATCAGCGTGCGGGTGACCGGAATCTCCAGCGGGGCCAGTTCGCCCGGCGGCCGGACCCGGAAGACCGGAAGCACCAGGTCCGTCTCGAAGCACGGGAACTCCAGCTCGACCGGCATCCCGATCCGTACCTCACCGGCCGGTACGCCGGTCACCCCCGCGACGATTCTGACGCCCTCCGCCAGCTCGATCAGGCCCACCGCATAGGGCGGGTCGAAGGCCGGAAAGGGCGGGTGGTGCATCACCACATACGAGTAGACGGAGCCGGTGCCCCCCGCCTCGACGGTGTCCCAGCCGTCCGAACCGCATTCGCCGCACCCGGGGAGCCAGGGGAAGCGGAGCCGTCCGCAGGCCGTGCACCGCTGGATGAGCAGCCGCCGCCGGGCGACACCTGCCCAGAAGCCCGCGTTGTCCCGGTTGACCACGGGCCGGGGCCGCCGAACGGCAGAAGCGGAAGCGGAGGCGGCGGCATCGGCAGCAGCGGCGGCGTCGGCGTCGGCAGCAGCAGCAGCGGCCGGAGCGGCGACAACGGGAGCAGGGGCGTACTTCAGGATCCGGAAGCGATGGGTACCGGCGGGCTCGCCGTCCGCCCGGACATCCATCCGTGTGGTGAGGAAGTGCCCCGTCCCGAGGGCGGTCCGCTTCCGCTCCGAGATGGATTCGATCACCGTGTCGAAGGTGATCCGGTCGCCGGGCCGCAGCGGACGCAGATACTCCTGCTCGCAGTCGGTGGCGACGACCGAGGTGTACCCCTCGCCCTCCAGCAGCCGGAGCAGCTCCTCCCAGGCCGGGGAACGGCCGCCGGAGCCGTGGCCGGACAGCCCGCCCAGCGTCCATGCCTGGAGCATCGCGGGCGGGGCGACCGCGTCCGGCCCGCGGTACGCCGCATGCGCATCCCCCATGGCCTCGCACCAGTGTCCGATCATCGGCGCGTTGACCGGGTCCTTGCCGGTGCCGCCGGAGACGGCCGCCCGTCCCTCGTACGCCTTCAGCCGCTCGTACAGCTCCTCCGGCTCCGCGGACATCCCCTCCCCCTCCCCCTCGCCTCGCCGCCACTGCTCACGGCCGGGCTCCCGGAACGCACCCGGCGGACGGCGGGCCGGGACCCCGCAACGGACGACGGAACCAGTTTCTGACTGTCCGTCAGAAACTGGTCCCTGTCAAGGCGGTGGCCCGGGGCGGCAATACGGCCGGCAATACGCGAACCGCCTGTGCGGCGGCGCCGTCGGCACCACCGCACAGGCGGTCATCACCCCTTGCTCCCCTTGCTCATCCCCCCGTCGGGCCGGCCGGGCGTCACCACCACAGGTGGGTGAAGTTCACATTCACGTTGTCCTGGTCGATCGCGGTGAAGGCCGAGCCGTTGACGCTGGCGTTATTGCTCTGATTCGACGCTCCGGCCCCGCTGGCGACCTGCTGACTGGTGGTCGAGTTGCCCGAGTTGCTGCCGCCGACGCCACTGCCGACGATCGAAGCCACCGTCGCGTTCGATCCGTTGTCCCCGAACGCGCCGTTGTCGGCCGAGGCGACACCCGTGAACAGGGCGGCCGTCAGGGGCAGGGCGGCGACAGCGGCGAGAACGCGGGCCGTACGGATGCTTGCCATGTCTTCTCCTCCGAAAAACACTCACATCAAGGCTTGCCTCCGGGCGATTGGCCGACCGCTCCGGAGTAATGACGACGTCGCGATCCCAGAGTTGCCCACCGAATCCCCGGCGAACCACCCAAGCCGGAGCGATTCCCCCTGAAGCGTGAGGACAAGCAGATAAACCCCTTTCGCGCCCCCGAGCGCCGGGGCGCCGCCGGGCCCGGGCCGGTCCCGCGCCGGTCCCGCGCCGGTCTCGTAGAGCGGATTCCGTACGCCCCAAGGGAGGAATCGATACGGCGCACCCCGTGGCACATCCCACCGGGCACCCCCTCTACCGATCATCGAACATAAGTACGAAACTAAGCCCATGGCCATGCCCGACAGACAGACCTCCGCCCTGGCCCTCGCCCATGCCCTGTCCGCGGCCGAGCGCGGGTTCCCCGTTATCCCGCTCGCGCCGTCGAAGCTCCCCGCCCTGCCCTCGCCCCACCGGAACGACAGCCGGAACAACAGCCGGACCGGCAGCCTGGACAACGGCCTGAACGACGGCCGGGCCGCCGGTTCCGACGGGGCGGCCCGCTGCCGGGGCGCCTGCGGCCTGCCCGGACACGGTGTCCACGACGCGACCACCGACCCCGCGGCCGTCCGCGCCCTCTTCGCCGCCGCCCCCTGGGCGACGGGCTACGGCATCGCCTGCGGCCGCGGGCCGCACCGGCTGATCGGGGTGGACCTCGATGTCAGCACCCCCACGACCCCGGACGACGACGGCCCGTTCCCGACCACGCCCGCCTCCTTCTCGGCGCTCCAGGACCTGGCGCTGCGGCACCTCTTCACCATCCCGGAGACGGTCACCGTCATCACACCCAGCGGTGGCCGCCACCTCTGGCTGACCGGCCCGCCCGATGTCACCGTCCCGAACTCCGCGAGCCGGCTCGCCCCGGGAATCGACATCCGGGGGTACGGGGGATATCTCGTCGGCCCCGGTTCGGTGACCGCCCAGGGGACGTACCGCCTGGCCGCCGGTACGGCAGGGAACACTCCCGCGCCCTGCCCGCGCGCCCTTCTGCTGCTGATCGCGCCGCCCGCGCGCCCCCACCACCCCGCCACCGCCCGCGCACGCCCCTCCCAGGGGCAGGGTCTGGTCCACTTCGTCCTGGCCGCCCACGAGGGCCAGCGGAACACCCGGCTGTTCTGGGCCGCCTGCCGCGCCTACGAGAACGGCATCGGCGACACCCTGGCCGACGCCCTCACCCGGGCCGCCGTCCGCGCCGGGCTGCCCGAGCGGGAGGCCAGGGCCACGATCGACTCGGCCCGGCGGCTGACCTCGGACCGCCGCTGACTCCGGACCACCGCCTCGGACGGCACCGGCGCGGGCCGCATCGGCACGGGTGCGGGTGCGGCCGCGGAAAAGGGGTGCCCCGCACAGGACACCCCTTCACCTTCACTTACTTGCGGCGCAAGCCCGACGCCGGACCCGGCACCGGCACGGCCGCCCGGGGCCGCCGCCCCCTCTTACCGCCGCTACTTCTTCCTGCCGCTACTTCTTCTTGCCGAAGAGCCCGCCCTCGAACTTGGCCCAGTCGTACATCTGGTGCACGGCCTGACCGAAGATCGGGATGCTGATGTGCTCGAAGACGTCCTCCAGCAGGTCGATGTCACCGGTGTTGTAGATCAGCGGGCCGTTGATGTTGATCAGTCCGCCGCTCACTGCGGGGGCGGCCGCCTTCTGCTGCTGGGCGTGCGCCGTACCGCTCGACAGGGTCAGGGCGACACCGGCCGCCACAGTCGCAACAAAAGCCGCACAACGAACACGACGCTTCATGAGCACTCCGATCCAGAGGGTCTTGGTTCCACTGAATTCAGCCCAGGCCCAACTCGCCTGAGAACAAGGGGAGTTGGGAAGGTTACGCCTGTGGGGGGCTGAGATGGACGTCAGCCTGCCACCAGGTCAAGGGCAAGTAAAGTGCCTGGAAGGGTTGATGTGATCATGACCGGATTTGCATCCTGTCCGGATCTCGCCCCCTCATCCGCACACAGAACAGGCAACTCCACCCGCGACCGGCAAGATCGGTACACCCTGGTGTCGTTCACAGCGTCGTCCCATAACCTCGTCCGGAGAAACGCCGGACGAACGACGGCGTACCGGTCCGGTTCGGGGAGGCACCAGTGCTCGGAAAGGCCACGCGGTTGCTCGCGGTCGCCGCGACGGCGGGCTGTCTGGCGCTCGTCATCGGCCCGAGCGAGCCGGACCGCGCCCCCGTCGCGCGGCCGCTGCCCGCCGACGCCGTCACCGACGTCGTACCCAACCGGGTCATGACCTGGAACATCTGCAACCCCTGCAAGGAGAGCAACGTCGACCGGGCGGCGGACATCGCCACCTACGCGCCGCAGGTCATCGGGCTGCAGGAGGCGTGCGTACGGGACGTCGAGCAGATCCGGAAGTATCTGGCGAGCCTCTACGGGCTCGTCTACCACGTCGAGTACGGGTCGGTCCTCCAGAACCGCGGCCGCTGCGGCGGGACTCCGTGGAGCCCGGGCGGCTACGGCCAGGCGCTCCTCTCGGCGGCCCCCATGACCGACCGGGTGAGCGTGGAGTACCCCGACGGCGGCTCCGAGGACCGCGGCTATATGGCGGTCACCACAAAGGTCGGCGGCCAGACCGTGCGGGTCTTCAACACCCACCTCGCACACCGCCGCCAGGGGGAGATCAGGGCCGGCCAGACCGGTGTCCTCGCCAAGGAGATCGTCCGGCACGAGCGCGCGATCGTCCTCGGCGACTTCAACGCCCGCCCGGACGCCCCCGAACTGACCGGCATCTGGGCCCTGGCCGGGGAGACGGACCCGCTGTGCGGCCCGCCGCCCGAGGGCGCCTGCCGGCCGACCACCGACTGGGAGAGCAAGTTCGACTACATCTTCCTGCGGGGAGTCGCCCCGCAGGAGTCGGGAGTGCATCCCACCCCGTACTCGGACCACCATCTGGTGCGCAGCGACGTACGCACGGCCTGACCGTCGTCCGCCCCGGCCCGCGGCGGACAAGGTTCACACCAGCCCCTGCCCTCGGCTCTCAACTCCTCAACCCTCGAATCGCCGGCGCGCCTCTTCGATCCGGCCGAGGTGCTCCTGGGTCCAGCCGCAGATGGCGTCGACCGTCGTCCGCAGGGCCCGCCCCGGCCCGGTGAGGGTGTACTCCACCCGCGGCGGCACGGTCGGGTAGACCGTCCGCTCGACCAGCCCGTTGCGCTCCAGCATCCGGAGGTTCTGGGTGAGCATCTTGTGACTGATGCCCTCCACCTCGTTCCGCAGCTCACCGAAGCGCAGCGTGCGCTCCCCGAGGGCCTCGATGATCAGCAGCGCCCATTTGTTGGCGACGTCCGAGAAGATCTCCCGGGCCAGCGAATCGGCCCGCCTCAGGTCCGCGTCCTCGGGCAGGCCATGGAGCAGATGCTTGGTCACCATCAGGTTCCTCAGTCACTAAAAAGTGCGTTCTTCCAGTTCAGCCGCCACTCTCCTACGGTTTCCCAGTAACCACAAGAGAGCACGAGAGGGCGGCACACCATGACCGACGGCCATGTCTTCCACCACCGCATCCAGCCCGAGCGCGACTTCGGCTATGCCCAGGCGATCAGGTCCGGGGAGGTGGTCCATGTCTCCGGTCAGTTCTCCCACGACGAGACGGGCGCCTTCGTCCACCCGGACGACTTTCCCGCCCAGCTCGCCCGCACCCAGGCCAATATGGACAAGGTCCTCGCCCACTACGGCGCCACCCGGAACCAGATCGTCTCGCAGACCGTGTATCTGGTGGACCTGCGGGAGAACGGAGCCGCGGCGTCCGAGGGGAACCGGGCGTACTTCGGCGACCACCACCCGGTCAGTACGGTCGTCGGCATCACCGCGCTGGCCTTCCCCGGGCAGGCCGTCGAGATCGCTTTCATCGTCGACAGGACGCTCCCGGCCTGAGCCCGTCAACCCGGCACCCCCGGCGCTCAGACCCGGCGGACCCGCCAGAGCCAGGCGGCCACTCCCGCCAGCAGGGCGACCACCACCAGATTGGCGAGCAGCGCCGGGACACCGGCCGCCGGGCCGCCGCCGGACAGGTTGGCCGTCGCGAAGACCGCGCTCGGCAGCACGGCGGTGAGCAGTACGCCGGTGGTCTTCTGTACGGCGGTCCAGTGCACCGAGGTGCAGAGGAGCACCGCGCCGATAAAGCGGAACAGCACGCCGAACAGCGGTCCGGGAAGTTCAGGGAAGAGCATGATGTAGGGCACGGAGAGGGTGACCATCAGCAGCGGCACCACAGGGTGCACCCGCCCCTTCCGCCCCTTCTGTCCCTTCCGGACGGGCTCCCCGCCGCCGTCGACCCCCGCCTCGGAGAGCGCCGTCGCCGCGATCGTACGGGGGTCCCCCAGCTCGGCCAGGATCTCCCGGACCGCGACACCGGGGCGTTCGGCCCGCGTCACCTCGATATGTTCACCGAGGTCGGCGAGGAGTTCCCGGCGCCGGTCGGCGGGGAGCGACGAAGCCTCGCGCTCGACGGCGGAGAGATAGTCGCGTACGGGGTCGGCGGCGGTCTTCATACGGGGTCTCCGGTCAGGGTGTGGGGGGTGCTCAGAAAGGTGTCGACGGCATCACGGAACCCGGGCCAGACCCGGGTGAACTCGTCGAGCGCGGTCCGGCCGCTGTCGGTGAGCGCGTAGTAGCGACGGGGCGGCCCGGAGGCGGACTCCTGCCAGGTGGTGGTCACCAGATCGTCCCGGCGCAGCCGGGAGAGCAGCGGATACACGGTCCCCTGACTCGTGGCCAGAGCCCCGGACTCCTCCAGCGCCCGCAGCAGCTCCACCCCGTACCGGGGCCGGTCCCGCATCAGGGCGAGTACGCAGTACTCCAGTACCCCCTTGCGCAACTGGGCCGCGGCCCGAGCCTGCTTGGTCGAATCACCTGGTTCCATGCGATGCAAGATACCTGGCGGCCCAAGTGGTCCATGAAGGGGCCCTGCGCGGGCGCCGGCGGCCGGCATGGGGCAACATCCAGGGCATGAACGCCGTCACCCCGGAGCGCGAGAACGAGATCACCCTGTACGCGGTACAGGCCCTGCTGGGGTTGATCTCCCGGGATGTGGTGGCCGTGGCTGTGCGCGCCGAGGAAGCGAGGGTGGCGCTCACCTTCTGGACACGCAAGCACACACGCGAACTCGACGACGATGTCAACCAAGCGGTCTTTGAGCTGGATGCGCTCTTCTCCGAAGGACACCCGGTGATCGAGCCCACCATTCATATAGGCAAGCCGGACACGTCGGCGCTGTCGTCGTACGGCCGCATGATCTATTGGGCCAAGTCGTAGGCGTGCCCCTGGCATGCCCTGTCCAGCGGAATGACGCGGGGAACACCAGACAACCAAGGGCACCGAAAAAGAAACGGCCCCCAACCTGAAGACCAGGTCAGGGGCCGTTTCAGCGTGCGGTGGGTGTGGGATTTGAACCCACGGTGACTCGCGCCACGACGGTTTTCAAGACCGTTCCCTTAGGCCGCTCGGGCAACCCACCCACTGCCCGCGCCGGATCCGGCGCGAAGCGGCCTACAGAGTACCGGCACGGTGGTGGGTGTCGCAGCAGGCTTCCGGTGGGGTGGGGTCAACTGCTGTCGCCCGTGCGGGAGCCGAGGACCAGGGTGGCCTTGGCCTCCTTGCCGTCGCGTTCGTAGGTGAGAGTGACCCGGTCGCCGGGCTTGTGGTTCCAGATTTCGCTGATCAGGGTGGGGCCGCTGTCGACCGGCTTGCCGTTGAAGGCGGTGATGACGTCGCCGGGCTTGAGGCCGGCCTTGGCCGCCGGGCCGGTCGGGGGGACGGCCTCGGTGTTGTTGTTGCCCTTGTCCGGGATGCGGGCGCCGCCGGTGTTCTCGTTGAGGTCGACGGTGGCTCCGATGACCGGGTAGACCGGCTTGCCCGTCTTGATCAGCTGCTCGGCGACGTTCTTCGCCTGGTTGATCGGGATGGCGAAGCCGAGGCCGATGGAACCCGCCTGCCCGAGGGCGCTGCCGGTGGACTGGATGGCGGAGTTGATGCCGATCACAGCGCCGCGGGAGTCGAGGAGGGGACCGCCCGAGTTGCCCGGGTTGATGGAGGCGTCGGTCTGGAGGGCGCTCATGTAGGAATTCTTCGTACCGCCTCCTCCACCCGAGGCGACCGGGCGGTTCTTGGCGCTGATGATGCCGGTCGTGACCGTGTTGGAGAGGCCGAAGGGGGCGCCGATCGCGATGGTCGAGTCGCCGACGGCGACCTTCGAGGAGTCGCCGAGGGACAGCGGGGTCAGCCCGGCGGGCGCGTTCTTCAGTTTGAGCACCGCGACGTCGTAGCCCTGCGCCCGGCCGACGACCTCGGCGTCGAACTTCTTGCCGTCGGAGAACGTCACCGCGACGGTGCCGCCCTCGGCCGCCGAGGCCACCACATGGTTGTTGGTCAGGATGTGGCCCTGCTTGTCGTAGACGAAGCCGGTGCCCGTACCGCCGTCGGAGCCGCTGCCCGGGAGCTCGTCGGCACCGCCGCCGCGGCCCGACTTCGCCTCGATGGTCACCACACTCGGCAGCGCCTCGGCGGCGACCGCCGCGACCGTGCCCGGCTCGCGCTTGAGGTCCTTGGGGATCTCCGTGGAGGTGATCGTCGTCGAGGAGCTGTCCTCGTCCCGGTCGGAGGCCGCCCAGTAGCCCGCGGCACCGCCGACGCCGCCCGCGACGAGCGCGGCCACCAGGACCGCGCTCACCAGGGAGCCGACGCGCTTGCGCCGCCGGGGTGCGGCGTCAGCGGGCGGGACGGGAGCGCCCCAGGCCGGGCCGGAGCCGCCGCCGTACGCAGGAAGGGCGGGCGGCGGGGTCGCCCAGTCCGCGCCGGGCTGCGGCGCGGCGGGCGCGGGCGGCGGAGTCTGGTGGGCGGCCGTCGGAGCGGGTGTCCCGTAGCCCGTCTGCGGAACGGCCGGGGGAGCGTCGGACGGCGGCGGATCCTGGTGACCGGCCGCCGCGGCGTGCGGGGGCTGCCCGGGCGCGGCCGGAGGAGCCGCCGCGGGCGGGGGCGGCTGCGCGCCCGGGGCATGGGCGGGCGGTACCGGCGCGGAGGTCTCGGGGAGGGGCGCCGGGGCCGCGGCGGGCGCCGGGGGCGGCCCGTCGGGAGCAACCGGCGGCACGGGGGGTACGGGCGGGGTCGCCGGCTGCCGCTCCGGGCCCTCGGTGCCCTCGTACTCGGTGCTCACAGCTTTTCTCCTCCGGTCCACAGGTGCTCGTCCAGGTCGGGAAGTCCGCTCTGCAACTGTCTCGGATCAGCATTTCCCACGGGCCGTCAGACCGCGGTAAGCAGGACCTGTGCCTGTCCCGCCCCTCCTTTATAAGCGACAAAACGGTCAGGCGGGTCGAGGCGGCGGAGAGCCGGTCCGGCGCGGGCGCCGCCCGAACCCGAGCCCGGCGCACGACGGCCTTCCCACGCCCCCGCGCACATCGCGGTCCGCCGCGGTGACACCATGACGCGGTGACCCCAGCACGGCAGCAGAACATTCAGGTCGTGGCCCACCGCGGCGCCTCCGAGGACGCCCCCGAGCACACCCTGGCCGCCTATATGAAGGCCATCGAGGACGGCGCCGACGCGCTCGAATGCGATGTCCGGCTCACCGCCGACGGCCATCTCGTCTGTGTGCACGACCGGCGCGTGAACCGGACCTCCAACGGACGGGGCGCCGTCTCCGCGCTGGAGCTGGCCGATCTCGCCGCCCTCGACTTCGGCACCTGGAAGGGGCGCGAGGACTCCGCCGAGAGCCCCGACTGGGGCGATCCGTCCCTCACCTCCGTCCTCACCCTGGAACGGCTGCTCGAACTCGCCGCCGACTCGGGCCGCCGTATCGAGCTGGCCATCGAGACCAAGCACCCGACGCGCTGGGCGGGCCAGGTGGAGGAGCGTCTCCTCCAGCTCCTCGGCAGGTTCGGGCTCGCCACCCCGGCGTCGGCCGGGGATTCGCCCGTACGGATCATGAGCTTCTCGGCCCGCTCGCTGCACCGGGTCGCGGCGGCCGCGCCGACCCTCCCCACGGTCTATCTGATGCAGTTCGCCGGTCCGCGGCTCCGGGACGGGCGGCTGCCTGCCGGAGTACGGATCGCGGGACCGTCCATCCGGATGATCCGCAACCATCCGGAGCACGTCGCCCGCCTGCACCGGGCGGGCCACCGGGTCCATGTCTGGACCGTCGACGACCCGGCGGACGTGGAGCTGTGCGCCCGGCTCGGGGTGGAGGCGATCATCACCAACCGGCCGCGGCAGGTACTCACCCAGCTCGGCCGCGCCACCGGCAGCGGCGACGGCGACGGCCGCGATGGCGGCGGTGGCGGTGGCCGCAGCGGCGGCGACGGCGGCGGCGCGGGCTGACACGGCCGCCCCGCCCGGCCCGGCAGTCACGGTCCGCCGGCCGGGCCCCGTGGCCGGGCGGGTGTAATACGGGACACATCCGGGCCTCCACAACTCCGCCGTACGGGCGCCCGCCTTCCACTCTTTCCTCCCGGTAACACCCGGAACGCCCCACCAAAGTTGCACATGACACTCACTACGGGGAGTGCACCGGCGCACTCGTACCGTGCCTCCCCGCCGGGAGTGCCCCATCGGGCGGTCCGGGCCCGGTTTCCGGTCCAGTCCATTGGGGCATTCACACGGTGGCGTGGGGCAAAGGAGGTCTCGGGGGTGGCGTTGGTGGTGGCACAGCACGTGCCCACGTCGTCGAGCATGGCCGTACCCCATGGCCCTGCGGGCGTGGGCGAGGCAAGGCACCGGATGCGTGAGCAGCTGCGCATGAGCAAAGTGCCCGAATCGGTCGTCGACGACGCGATGCTCGTTCTTTCCGAACTGCTCAGCAACGCCTGCCGGCACGGCAGGCCGCTGGGTCATGCGGACCGGGGGGACGGAAACATCCGGGCCGCCTGGCGCGTGGACCGGGCCGGCCGGCTCACGGTCGAGGTGACGGACGGCGGGGGGCCCACCCGGCCCGTGCCGTCGACGCCCTCGGTCACCGCACGCGGCGGCCGCGGGCTCCAGATCATCACGGCCCTGGCCCAGGAGTGGGGCGTCCGCGACCATCCCGCGGGCGAGGTGACCGTCTGGGCACTCATTACGGACGGGGCCCGTCACGACTCGTACGCTACGCGCGTCACCAGTGGTGTTCCGGGCCTCGGCTTCGGTTTCGCGGAGACGTACGACGACGCGTTCGAGGACCCGTACGAGGGCGCCTACGACGGCTCCCGCGACGGGGTCGCCTACGAGGGGCTCACCTACGACGGGTTCACCGGCGGCAGATCCGACGGACTGCCCGACGGGATGCCCCGCGGGCTGCCGGGCGGGCTGCCGGGCGGCGATCCGCGCGACGGCTTCTGAGCCCGCCCGGCCGGAACGGCAGGGGCGCGACAGGGGTGCGGTTGGGGCGGTCGTACGGCGTACGCCTGCGCCGCGCCGTTCGCGGCGCAGGACAGGCGGACCGCACCGGGCGGCCACAGCCGCCCGGTGCGGTGGTACGCCGGAGCCCGTACCGCGCCTTCGCGACGACCGCCCGGTGCGGCGTGGAGCCCGTACCGCGCCGGGATGCCGTCGGGGCGTCGCCGGGATACCGAGGCGCGTCGTACGGCACCGGCCCGCCGGGATGCGGGGATGCCGGGGTGCCGGAGAGCCCGAACCGGCGGCGGGCCGTGCGGCCGGGCCCGCGGGTGCCGTGGCCGCCGGGGAGCACGGGGCGACTAGGCTCGTGCCGGCACCGACAACCGACCAACCCCAGTCATCCCGCGCCACGTGCCGCACATCGCACCACGCGCCGCTGTATCCACGGGAGAAGCCGCACCATGGCCAAGAAGCGCCCTCAGACCACGTCCGCGAAGCAGCAGCCGAAGGGCCGGACCGGCGGCGCCGACGAGCCCGTGCCCGTGGTCGGCGCCCGCGAGCCCTGCCCCTGCGGATCGGGCCGCCGCTACAAGGCGTGCCACGGCCGCGCGGCCGCACACGCCGTCACCGAGCTGGTGCAGCGCCCGTTCGAGGGGCTGGCCGGCGAGGGCGACTGGGTCGCCCTCCGCGAACTGGTCCCCGCCGCGACGGTGTCGCTGACGCTCAAGGACGGCCTGCCCGACGGCGTACCGTCCGTGACGCTGGCGACCGTCCTGCCGATGGCCTGGCCCGCGCTCCGCCGCGACGACGGCTCGGTCCTCCTCGGCCTGCAGAACGACACCTCGTCCGGCGACCTCAGCCGCGACCTCGCGGACACTCTGAGCCGGGCCCTGCGGGCCGAGCCGGGTACGCCGGTCGCCGCCGAGCGCGCCGCCACCGACCAGGGGCCCCGGCTCCAGGACCTGCTCGACCCGGCCGCCCCCTTCGAGCCCGTGGTGCACACCGGGTTCGAGTTCTGGGTGCCCGAGGCCGAGGCGGCCACCGCGGACGTCAGCGCGTCCCTGGAGCGGGCGAACGCCGCCGCGATCCCGACGGTCAAGCTCTCCGGCGTCGACTCCGCCTACTGGTGCGAGACCCCGGAGAAGAACCACCTGCGGTGGGTCATGACCCACCCGGAGGAGAAGCTGCTGGACGCGCTGGCCAGGCTGCACGCCGCCGGGGCCTCCTCGCTCGGCGACGGCACCCGGCTCGTCGGCTCGTTCCGGGCCCACGGCCTGGTCGTCCCGGTCTGGGACCTGCCCTCCGGTATGGGTGCCGAGGAGTGCGAGAAGCCCGCGGCCGCGTTCGCCGAGCGGCTCGCCGAGGCCCTCGCCTCGGACGCCCCGCTCACCGGCGAGGAGCGCCGGGCGCGCGGCGGGCTCACCAATCGCCAGATCACGCTGAGCTGAACACGCCAATTATTACGGCCGAAGCACAACTGGCCGGAAGACGACGCCGAGTTGATTCCCGGGCCCTGTCCGGCCCGGGACCCATGGTCGGCGCAGGTCGGCGGTCCGGCATTAGCGGGTGACGCCAGTCACAACTCCTGTCGAACTCGGCCGTTTCTCTGTCCGAATAACCGAGATCGAATTTGCGAACCGCAGATCTCTTGTTACCGTTCTTAGAGCCCGGTCGCTGGTGCATCCCCCGTCGCCAGCGACCGGGCCTTCGTCGTTTCCGGACGGCGGACACCGTCCGGCCGGAAGTCGGACCGGAAGTTCCGCTTCCTCCCGGCCCGGGCCGCTCCCTCAACGCTCCGCAGGTTCACCGGAGTTGCTGCCGGAGCGCAGCAGCAGCGGACCGGCCCCCGGTCCCCCCGCCGGGAAGCCCCCGGCCTCCCGAACAGCCCCGCCGCTCGTCTGCGGCTCCCTCTCCGCCGCCGCGAACTCGGCCACCGCGGAATAGCCCCGGAGCCCGCGGGAAGCGACCTTGGGCGTCTCGCAGACGCCCGGCTCATCACCCGCTTCAACCACGCAGTTCATCTGAAGCGTTCGGCGTCCGGGACCCATCAGAGTCAGTACCGAAGTCAATTCCGTGCCCGTGGCATTCCGGTAGTAGGTACGCCCCCATGTGGCACGGCCATCGGTCAGTACACATGTCTGGGCCTCGACCCCGTCCGGAGAGGCGAGTTCCGGTCCGCAGCGCGTCCGGGTGGCGCCCGGGACCCCCGCGCCGGGTACCGCCCCGGACGGCGTTCCGGCCCCCTTACCGGCCGCCGCCATGGCCCCGGGTGCCGTGGGATTCCCATGGCTGGGGTGATTTCCGGCCGAACTCCAGGAGGGGTCACCGGGGCCGGTCCCGGCGCCCGGGGCGCCGCCCGGCACCCCGTCGTCGGACCCGGCGGCCGCGGCCGGGGGGACGGCGCCCGGCGGCCGGGCGTCCAGGACCCGTACGAGCCGGGGTCCGTCCGGCATCCGGCCTTCACCGGCCGCCGCGGCCAGAGGCACCAGGGCGGTGGCGACCACGACCGAGACGATCCCTGCCATGCGGAGATTCACGGGCACCTGCCGGCTGCGAGGAGACAGCGGAACGGGGGAACGGGGGTGGGTCGAAGGGGAGAGCGGAAGTGCGGGCGGCCATGGGTACGGCGACGGGCCGCCGGCCCCGGGGATGCCGGAGGCACCCGCGCGACGGTACGAGCGACAGGTGCGGGGCGACGATATCCGTGCCGTACGCAAGGGAGGCGGACCGCCCACCCGATTCCCGTACAACTCGGGCCCACTCCTACCCGTTCGGGTGACTTCCGGAGGTGCCGGAACCCCGGAGCGCGGCCCCGGCCGGGCAGGGCAGGGCAAGGCAAGGCAGGGCAGGGGAATCGGCGGAACGAGCGCGGACCGGCAGGCCCGCGGGCAGAGCGGGTCCGGAACTCCGCGGCAGGCCCAGGAGAAACGAACGGTCCGGACCGCCGCGGCAGGCCCGGGAGAAGGGGAAGGCTCCGGAGACGCGGAAGGGCCGGGCCCGCTCCCGGGTCCGGCCCTTTCCGTACCACCGGCCGGATGCACCGGCAGGGTACGGAGGGGGTTCAGTACGCCAGCCTGCTGCCGCCGTCCGGCGCGCTGGTGCTGGCTTCCACCAGGGCGTCCACCACCGTCTCCACATCCGGCAGCCAGGGCGCGGCGCCCGTGCGGGGCGCCCGCTCCCAGCGGACCTGCCCGGCACCCGTCTCCGACGGGGGCAGCACCAGATAGCCGCCCTCGCCGTGGAACCGCAGGGAGCTGGGCACCCGGTCCTTCACATACAGCAGCTCACCGAGCCGCTCCAGGCTGTACGGCGCGACCAGCAGCGACCACCGGGTCGGTGTCGCCACCACGGGGCCCAGTCGCACCCCCATCCGGTCGAGCTCGGCCAGCGCGACCGCTCCCGCGAGGGCCGGCAGGCTGATCGCGCAGGGCGCCTTCCCGCCGGTGGCCAGGATCACCGGGGCGGTGGGCCGGTTCGTCCACCACCAGCGCAGCATCCGCTCGTCGCCGGTCGCCGCCAGGATTCCGGGGTCGAAGGGGTGCGCACCGGGTACGGCGCACTCCGGGTCGGGGCAGGCGCAGAGCCGGTCGCGCCCCCCGCCGGCCGCGGCCGGCCCCACCCCGGGGATGACGGGCCACCGCCACGCGGCGCAGCTGAGCGCCGCTTCGAGCTGTGCAGGCTGTACCGGGCCCCTCTTGCGCCACAACCGGAGCCTGCGTCGCCTTCCGAGGATCTCGCGCATGTGCGCTCGTTCCTTTCCGTTGAACGCCGAGGACCACATCACACCATGTGTGCAGGTTTTTACTGTGCATACGAATGCGCGCTGTGTGTACGTACTGCGTGCGTATACGCGCCTTGTCCGCGGTCTGTTCCGCGGCGGTAGTACATATCTACGGGTCGGCTGGTCGGCGCCGGTCCCGCCCTGCTGTGCCGATGGCCTCGACCGCCACCGGCAGGGGCGTCCCCCGGCTGGCCTGCGGCAGGTTCGCCGCCCGGGGACCGAACGTGGACGTGCTTCATCAAACGCGTGATGAGGGACGTGTGCCTGACGCTTGTGTGTCCCGTTATAGCCGGACGGCGCCGCGCGCGCGGGCCGATCGGCCTTTTCCCCTCCGCCCGGCGGTCGGTCCGGGCAGCCTGTCCGGGGATCCGTCTCCGGTTCCGTCACGGCCCACGGACTGTAGGACGCCTTGGCCCGTCGCCGGGTTCCGGGGCGATCCAACTGACCCCGGACGTCACCTTTTACGTACTTTACGTACCCGCCACGTTCGGTGCGACGCATCCGTACGGCCGCCCACGACAGGTCACTCCAGGATCGTCCGCCCCGGAGGGATCCGCCGAAGGATCACCGTCGAACATGTTCAGTCGACCGCAATTGGCGGCTGGATGCGGCATTTTTCAGCCAAGTTCATCAGTCTGTGACGAATACGCTTCACTCTGGAACAGTCCGTCAAGAGCATCCCAAAGCAATCCCAAGCTCCCGTAGACACCATCAATCCCACCGGGGCAATGCTGGACATCCGCTGACATGTGCGTGTAGATGTGGACCCATTGCTGGCGGCGCAAAATGACCTGGGGGTTTGCGATGCTTTGGCACAAAACACACCCATCGGAAAGACCGCTCCCATGAGCGCGCCTCACCTTCCGAAAGTGGCCGGAATCGATTCTTCGATTCCCCACTCGGCGCAGACTGCCGCGGTTTCACCCACGGCTGCCGAGACTTCAACAGCGTTCGGGTCCGAGCCGTCCCACCCCTCCGGGTCGTCCGGCACGCCCTCCAGCCCACCGGCCGAACCATGCCGTTCGCCCGATATGCCGGATGAACCATCGGTCATGGAACCCTCGAACGTCCCCGGTACGCCGGGGACTTCGTGTTCCGCCGGGGGCGCTTCGGTGGCCGAGGGGGCGTGTGCGGACACGGATACGCCGGGTCCACCGGGTCTGCCGGGTGCGCTCGGCCGACAGGGCAAGGGGGGAGTACGCCCGGAGGACCGGGTCGCCGACCTCACCGCGCTGCACGGGCTGACCGCCCGGCTGACCGCCGTCGGGGCGATCGACGCGGCCCTCGACGAGGTGCTGCGGGCCGGTGCCGGGATCGTCGGCGCGCGCCGCGGGCTGATCGTCCTCGAACCCCCGGCCGGGGCGGGCGCGCTCACCTCGCCCCTCTCCGTCACCCGGGGCTATGGGCTCAGCCATGCGGAGCTGGGCCATATCGAGACCGTCCCCCGCCCCCTGACGGCGTACGGCCGCATGCTCGAAGGCACGACGGAACCCACAGACCCGGCTCAACCTCATCAACCGCCTCAACCGGCTGATCCGGCTGACCCGGCGGCCGCGGTGGTCACCGGAAGCCAACCGGCCGGCCCACCCGCCGACTCACCGGCCCCACCGGCCCCGCAGCACTCGCGCGCCCCGCAGGCAGGGGCGTCACCGGAGACGCCGGAGCGTTCCGGGGAGCCGGACGGTACGGAACGCGCCGGGCGTACGGAGGCGGCCGGCCGTGCGCCGGAGCCCCGGACCTCCCCCGGCGGTGCGCCGGAGCCCGGCCCCCGGCCCCCCGCCGTCGCCCACCCCGACATCCTCAACGACGACTCCCTCGACCCGCTGCGCCGCGAGGTCGCCGTGCGGCTGGGCTGCGCCGCCGCGTACACCCAGCCGCTGGTGTCGGGGAGCGCGGGCGTCCTCGGCGCGGCCGTCTGGCTGTACGACGAGCCCGCCGCGCCCGCGGCACGCGACCGGCGGCTGGTGGACGACTACGCGCGGTACGCCGCCGAGCACCTGGCCCGGCTGGCCGAGCTGGCGGAGGCCCGGCGGGCGGTCGCCGCCGTCACCGAGGAACTCCTCCCCGGCAAACTGCCGCGCGTCCCCGGCGTACGGCTCGCCGCCCGCCGGCTCAACGGCCCGCACGGTCCCTGCGGCGACTGGTACGACGCCATCCCGCTCCCCGAGGAGGCCTTGGGGCTGGCCGTGGGATCCGTCGGCGGTACGGGCCCGGAGGCGCTCGCCGCGGCCGGGCGGCTGCGTGCCTCCCTGCGGGCGTACGCGGTGATGGAAGGCGAGGATCCGGTCGCGGTCCTGTCGGATCTGGAACTGCTGCTGCGGCTGACGGAACCGGCCGGGACGGCGACGGCACTCTTCGCCTACGCCGAGCCGGGCGCCGGAAAGATGGTGCTGGCCGGGGCCGGACACACCCCGCCCCTGCTGATCGGCGAGCGGCGTACGGAGTTCGTGGAGACATCGCTGTCGGCTCCCCTGGGCATGCTCGCGTGCTGGGAGGCACCGAGCGTGGAGCTGAGCCCCCAGCCGGGAGAAACGGTGCTCCTCTATACGGACGGGCTGCTGCGGCGCACCGGCCGGCCGATGGACCAGGCGTTCGCCGGGCTGCACGCGGCGGCGGCGAGCGTGCCGCGGGCGGCCCGGGAGGATCCCGGCGCGGTCACCGATCACGTACTGCGCACCCTGCTGCCTCGGACCGCGGATCCCCGGGGGCGGTACGCGGGGGCGGAGCCGTCCGCGGGGTACGGCCCGGATGCGGAGGGTGCCGTTCTGCTCGCCGTCCGCTTCGACTGACGCCCCGGGCCCTCCGCGACGCCCCGGGCCCGGAGCCGGGCCGGGCGGCAGACACCGGGCGGCAGGCGGGCGGGCGGCGCCCAGGCGGCAGGGCGGCGGGCGGCAGGCCGGGCCCGGGTGGACGGCAGGCAGGCGCCGGGCCCGGGCATCGGGCATGAGCACCAGGCACCAGGCACCAGGCACGGAGACACCGGGCAGACAGCCAGTGGTACACCCGTTATGTCGGATTCGACACACCCTTCGAGGCCCTCTTCACGACCCACATACGATGGAGTCCGGTCCGATGACGTGTCGAGGAGGCAGACGTGGCCGAGGAGCTCACCCCGAGTGCCCCGGAAGAAGAAGAGCAGTCGGTAAAGCCGCGTAAGAACGGCCTCTACCCCGAGGTTTCCGAAGAACTTGCCGCGAACATGGCAAGCGGTTGGGCGGACACCGAGCAGCGCGACCTGAGCCCGGTCGAGCAGGCCCCGTACGCCGCCGAGCGCCGTGCGGCGCTGTCGGCGCGCTTCCCCGGCGAGCGTCTGGTGGTTCCCTCCGGGCAGCTGAAGACGCGGTCCAACGACACGGAGTACCCCTTCCGTGCCGCGACCGAGTACGTGTATCTGACCGCCGACCAGAGCGAGGACGGCGTCCTCGTCCTGGAGCCCGTCACCGGCGGCCACGAGGCGACCCTCTACCTGCTGCCGCGCTCCGACCGGGAGAACGGCGAGTTCTGGCTCTCCGGCCAGGGCGAACTGTGGATCGGCCGCCGTCATTCCCTGGAAGAGAAGTCGTCGCTGCTGGGCGTCCGCACGGGCGATGTCCGCGAGCTGGCCGCCGCGCTGCGCGAGGCCACCGGGCCGGTGCGGGTCGTCCGCGGCCATGACGCGGGGATCGAGTCGGCGCTGACCGACAAGGTCACCGGCGAGCGGGACGAGGAGCTGCGGATCTACCTCTCCGAGGCGCGCGCGGTGAAGGACCCGTTCGAGATCGGCGAGCTGACGAAGGCGTGCGAGTCGACCGCCCGCGGCTTCGAGGATGTCGTCAAGGTTCTCGACAAGGCCCGCGCCACCAGCGAGCGCTACATTGAAGGAACGTTCTTCCTGAGGGCTCGTGTCGAGGGCAACGACGTCGGCTACGGCTCGATCTGCGCCTCCGGCCCCCACGCCACCACCCTCCACTGGGTGCGCAACGACGGCCCGGTCCGCTCCGGCGATCTGCTGCTGCTGGACGCGGGGGTGGAGACCACCACCCTCTACACCGCCGACGTCACCCGTACGCTGCCGGTCAACGGCCGTTTCGACGAGCTTCAGCGGAAGATCTACGACGCGGTCTACGACGCCCAGGAGGCCGGGATCGCGGCGGTGAAGCCGGGCGCGAAGTACCGCGACTTCCACGACGCCGCGCAGCGCGTGCTGGCCGAGCGGCTGGTCGAGTGGGGCCTGCTGGAGGGCCCGGTCGAGCGGGTCCTGGAGCTGGGTCTGCAGCGCCGCTGGACTCTGCACGGCACCGGTCACATGCTCGGCCTCGACGTCCACGACTGCGCCGCCGCGCGCACCGAGGCGTATGTCGACGGCACCCTGGAGGCGGGCATGTGCCTGACGGTGGAGCCGGGGCTCTACTTCCAGGCGGACGATCTGACCGTGCCGGAGGAGTACCGGGGCATCGGCGTCCGGATCGAGGACGACATCCTCGTCACGGAGGACGGCAACCGGAACCTGTCGGGCATGCTGCCGCGACAGTCCGGCGAGGTCGAGGCCTGGATGGCGTCGCTGCAGGGCTGACGCGGAACCGGAGCGGATACGGCACACCGCCGTAACGCCGCTCCGTGCCGCACCCGAGGCGCACTGCCGTACCGCCGCCCGGCGGTACGGCAGGCACTCCGGTACGGCACGCACCGCGGCAGGGCCGCCGCCGCGAACCGACCGGTCGGCGAGTACGCCCGTGGTACGAGGGCGCGGCTGCGCGAGGTCCCGGGGGAGTTCCCTCAGGAGACCTTGAGCAGCGCGCCCTCCCGCCATTTCAGGATCTTGTCGAAGCTGACCACGGCGCCCCGGCCGGGGCGGTTGCTGAAGTGCACATGGTCGGCCAGCTCCTGGATGAGAAAGAGCCCGCGGCCGCTCTCGGCGGTGGCGGCCGCCCGGTCCACGGTTCGCTCGGCCGCCCGGCCCGGCGGGCGGGCGCCCGGAGCGCCGGGGGCGAGCGGCCTGCCCGGGCTTCGGCCCGGGGATCCGCCCGCGGGACCCGCCGCGGCGCCGCCCGGGCTCGTCCGGGGGCCGCCCGGGCCGGCAGGAGCCACCGGTGCCGCGGAAGCGTCCAGGGCACCCGGACCGTCAGGTACGGCCGCCGGGCCCGGAGCCCCGGTGGCGCCCGCGGATCCGGCGGCGCCCGTACTCTCCTGGACTCCGGATGGCGTGCCGGAGTGGGTACAGCCGCGCGCTCTCCGGGGTGGCCCGCCGGGAAAGCCGGGGCCCGAGTCGGCGACTTCGATACGGCACTTCTCGCCGTCCAGATACGCGGTGACGCGATAGGCGCCGGCGGAACCTCCGGGGCCCGCGCCGCCGTGTTCCACGGCGTTCGCACAGGCTTCGCTCAGCGCGACCGAGAGGTCGAAGGAGACGTCGGGATCGACGCCCGCGGTCTCCATCGTCCCGATCAGGAGCCGCCGGGCGAGCGGGATGCTCGCAGCTTCGCGCCGCAAGTGCAGAGACCACCAGATGCTCATGCTCCAGCCTCCTGGCTGCGGCTCGACATACCGATACGTATTGCCCCAATGCACGGTCCGTAAGCACAGAGTTGGTGTGATTGCGCTCATTCGGCGGAAGCGCGCCCATGGCGCAAAGGTGTATGCCGGACGGGTGAAGCCGTGACAAGGCCGGTCGGGAGTGTCGCAAGGGCTCGGAAGGGGCGGGAGCGACGCGGGCGGCATACGGGACGGCAGCGGCTTCCCCGGTCCGTCGCCGCGGCAGCGATTCACACCCTTCCTCCCTTTCGCCCGTCATGTACGGCGACAGGCCGTCACCGACGCGGCCCGTCTTGATCCGTATTGACCGGATCGCGCGCGGACGGCCCTGCCGTCCGATCGCCGGAACCGCAGTGGGATGATGACCCGGCCATGTCGTCGTCCCTGTCGCCCCGGCCCGGTGCACCCACCGGATCCGGACTCCGGCTGCTGCGGGCCGCGGTGTTCACCGCGGTCTGCGTTGTGCTGTCCGCGACCGGGCATGCGCTCGCCGCCTGCGAGAGCGTCCCGTGGTGGACGCTGGCGGCGGGTTTCGCCGGAATCTTCGCGCTCGTCCTCCCGTTCACCGGCCGGGTGCGCTCGCTGCCCGCGGTGGTCACCATGCTGGGGGCCGGACAGCTCGCGCTCCACGCCCTCTTCGGCCTGGGCCAGCGGCATCCCGTCCGGATCGCGCCCGACACCGACGACGCGGTGATCCGGATGGCCGCGAAGCTGCTCTGCGGCCCGGGCTCGGCGAGCATCGGCCCGGACGAGGCCCGCCGGGTGGTGACCCTGGCCGGTCTCACCCCGCCCGGCCCGGACGGCGGCTCCGGCCACGGGACCGTTCCGCAGCCGTCCATCGGCGCCGAACTGCTGCCCTCCCTCCCCATGCTGCTCGCCCATCTGCTGGTCGCCGTGGTGACCGGCTGGCTGCTGCGGCGCGGGGACCTGGCGCTGCTGAAGCTGACCCGGCTCTCCGCGGCCTCCGCGAACGAGACCCGGCGGCTGATGACGGAGGCCGGCGAGCTGAGGGCGCTGCGCGCCGCCCTCGCCTTCGTACGCACGCTCCACGCCGGTCTCGTACGGCTCCCGGCCCCCGGTGTCCGGCCCGCCCGGCCCGGGGACGACGCGGCACCCCCCACGGCCGAAGAGGTCCTTCAGCACACGGTGATCAGGCGCGGGCCGCCCGCCCGTCTCGCCCTCGCCGCCTGACACGGCCCACTCGACGGGAGTGCGGCCGTGGGTGCCCGTGCGCCCCGCGCACCGGCACGACCACCGTTCCTCCCTTCACCGTGGAGTGTTCCCAACATGAGCGTTTTCTCTGGTTCGTCAGCATCTGACCGTCTCATCGGTCATGCGCCGGTCTCCCCCGCCGCCCGGAAGCGCCGTACGGCCGTCCGTACGGTCGTGCTGGCGGCCGGGGCCGGAGCCGCCTCGCTGCTTCTCGCGGGCCCCGCCTTCGCCCATGTCAGCGTGCAGCCGCAGGGCGAGGCCGCCCGGGGCGGCTATGCCACCGTCGCCGTCAAGGTCCCGAACGAGCGGGACAACGCCTCGACCGTGAAGCTGGAGCTGACCCTTCCCACCGAGCACCCGCTGGCGTCCGTGCTGCCCCAGCCCGTGCCGGGCTGGAACGTCGAGGTCACCAAGGCGAAGCTGGCCAAGCCGCTCACCGTGCACGGCAAGCAGATCACCGAGGCCGTCTCCAAGGTCACCTGGACCGCCGCCGGATCGAAGATCGGCCCCGGCCAGTTCCAGCAGTTCCCCCTCTCCGTCGGACAACTGCCCGAGAACGCCGACCGGCTCGTCTTCAAGGCGATCCAGACCTACGACAACAAGGAAGTCGTGCGCTGGATCGAAACCCCGGAGGAGGGCCGGCCGGAGCCGGACTCCCCCGCGCCGGTGCTGAAGCTCTCGGCTGCCGCTGAAGGACACGGCGCCCCCGCCGCGGACAACGCCGCCAAGGGCCACCACGGCGGCACCGGCAGCGAATCCGCGAGCGGCTCCGGGAACACCGGCGAGGCGGACTCCACCGACACCCTCGCCCGCGTCCTCGGAGTGATCGGCATCCTGGTCGGTGCCGCGGGCGTCGCCTTCGGTGTCTTCGCCGGCCGCCGCGGCGGCAGCTCCGGCAACGGCGCCTCCTCATGATCCGTATTCCCCCGATCCGTTCCCTCCCCTCCAGGAAGTCCCCCATGCGACAGAAGACCGCGCTGGTCGCCGCCCTCGCCGCGGCCACGGCTCTGACCCTCTCCGCCTGCTCCGGCGGCGACTCCGCCAAGGACTCGGGCAGCAGCTCCGTGGCCGAGATCTCCGCGCCGAAGAACACCAAGGCCGGGACGGTGCTGGACCAGCCCTTCGCGAAGCCCGCGCTGGTGCTCACGGACACCAAGGGCAAGCCGTTCGACCTGCGTGAGCGGACCAAGGGCAAGCCGACCCTGCTCTTCTTCGGCTACACCAACTGCCCCGACGTCTGCCCGCTGACCATGAGCAACCTGGCCATGGCGAAGAAGCAGCTCCCCCAGGCCGACCAGGAGAAGCTCCAGGTCGTCTTCGTCACGACCGACCCCGAGCGCGACACCCCCGCCCAGCTCGCCAAGTGGCTCCCCAGCGCCGGGGACGCCTCCTTCACCGGGCTCAGCGGCGACTTCCCCGCCATCCAGGCGGCGGCCCGGTCCGTCGGTATCGGCATCGACCCGCCGAAGAAGGAGAAGGACGGCTCCGTCAGCTCGATGCACGGAGCCCAGGTGATGGCCTTCTCCCCGAAGACCGACCAGGGCTATGTCGTCTACGGCGAGGACACCACTCCCGAGGACTACGCCAAGGACCTGCCGAAGCTGGTACGCGGGGAGACGCCTTGAGCACCGGAAACGGACGGCGGAGCGGCGCGCGCCGCCCCCTGATAACCGCCGTCGCCGCCGGGGCCGTCGCGGCGGCCCTGACCCTGACCGGATGCTCCACGGACTCTTCGGCGTCCACGGGATCCGGCTCCTCCAACGGTAGGCCGGACGCACCCGAATTGACAGTGAGTGGCGAGTTCATGCCACAACCGGTGAGCGATATGGCCGCGGGGTTTCTGACCGTGCGCAACGGGGGAGGGAAGGCCGACACGCTGACCTCCGTCACCAGCCCCCTCTCCGACACGATCACCATCCACGAGTCGAAGGGGCAGCGGATGCGGAAGGTCGACTCCTTCCCGATCCCCGCCGACGGCAAGCTCGCCCTCGAACGCGGTGGCAACCACATCATGTTCGAGGGGCTGAAGGAGCGCCCGAAGAAGGGCGAGAAGGTCTCCGTCGAGCTGCGCTTCGAGAAGTCGGATCCGATCCGCGTCGAACTCCCCGTCATGGACACCGGGTACAACCCGGCGAAGAGCGCGCCGGAGGCCCCGGCGGGCGGCGGCCCGTCGGAACACACGCCCGAGAACACGTCCGAGCACACGTCCGAGCACCACTGAGCGAAGGACGAACGGAAACGCCATGACAACCACCACCGCTCCGCTCCGCCCACCGGTCCGCCGCCCCGGGACCGGCGACCCGGTCCGGGCCCTGCTCGCCGCCCTGGTGCTGGCGGGCGCGGTCCTCGGCATCCTGCTGACGGCCGCAGGCCCCGCCGCGGCCCATGCCGCCCTCACCGGGAGCGACCCCGCGGACGGGGCGGTGGTGGCCACGGCACCCCGCGAGGTGACGCTCACCTTCTCCGAGCATCTCGCCATGGACGACGACTCGATCCGGGTCCTCGAACCGAACGGCGCCCGCGCGGACACCCGGACCGTGCGCGACCTCTCCGCCGACGGCCGCGTGGCCTACGCCGTCGGACTGCGGACCGGGCTGCCGGACGGCACGTACACCGTCGCCTGGCAGGCCGTGTCCGCCGACAGCCACCCCATCTCCGGCGCCTTCACCTTCTCCGTCGGCGCACCCTCCACGACCACCGTCTCCCTGCCCGGCGGGGACCCGGGCGGCGGGCTGGTCGGCTTCCTGTACGACGTCGCGCGCTACACGGCCTACGGGGGCTTCGCCCTGATGGCCGGCGCCGCCGCGTTCGTCCTGCTGTGCTGGCCCCGGGGGGCGTCCGTCCGCTCCGTCCAGCGGCTCGTCGCCCGCTCCTGGGTCGCGCTGACCGCGGCCACCCTGGCGATGCTGCTGCTCCGCGTCCCGTACACCAGCTCCGGCGAGCTGGCGGACGCCTTCGACCTCGCCGGGCTCCAGGACGTCCTGGAGACGAAGACCGGCGCGGCACTCGTCTCGCGGCTGATGCTGCTCGGGGCGGCCGCGCTGTTCATCGCCGTGCTCTTCGGCCCGTACGCCCAGCGCGTCCGGGCCCCGGGCAGCGGCCGGGACGGCGACGGCGACGGCGACGGCGACGGCGCCCGAGGGGACGGCAACGACAACGGCGCCGGAACCGGCAGCGGTACCGCCGCCGAGCAGGGCGGGACGGACGGCAGACGGGCGGACCTGGCCTTCGGCCTCGGTGTCGGCGGGGCCGTGGTCAGCGCCGGGATCGCCGCCACCTGGGCGCTCTCCGAACATGCGTCGACCGGTATCCAGACCGGTCTGGCGATCCCCATGGACGTGCTGCACCTGCTGGCCGTGGCGGGCTGGCTGGGCGGGCTCGCCGCGCTGCTGACGGCACTCCACCGGGAGCCGTCGATCGAACCGGCGGCCGTACGGCGGTTCTCCACCGTCGCCTTCGTCTGTGTGGTCGCCCTCGCCGTGACCGGCCTCTACCAGTCCTGGCGGCAGGTCGGCTCATGGTCGGCGCTGACCGGGACGGCGTACGGGCAACTGCTGCTCGCCAAGGCCGCGCTGGTGGCCGTACTGGTGCTCGTCGCCCGGTTCTCCCGGCGGTGGACGGCCGGTCTGGCCGCGGGACCGGCCGTGCCCGGGCCCCAGGAGTCACCCGAGAACGCGCCGCGGGAGCCCGGGGAGACCCCGGCCGCCGGGAGCACCGGGAGCACCGGGGACACCGGGGACACCGGGGAGGAAACAAGCACCGAGGACGGCCCCGGAGCCGCGGGCGATCCCGCGCGGGCCGCGCAGCTGGCCCGCCAGCGTGCCGCCCTCGCCACCGCCGCCCGCAGGAAGGCCCGGGACGCCGACCCCGTACGGTCGGGGCTCCGTCGTACGGTCCTCGTCGAGGCCGCCGTCGCGGCGGTCGTCCTGGCGGTGACGACGGCACTGACGGCCACCGAGCCCGGCCGCACCGTGGAGACGGCCCGGACGGCCGGCGGTTCGTCCCCGGCACCGGCGGACTCCCGGCCCCAGGGCCCCGCCGAGGCCGAGATCCCCTTCGACACCGGCGGCCCGAACGGACAGGGGACCGTCCGGCTCACCCTCGCTCCGGCAAGCCCGGGCGGCAACGAACTGGTCCTGAAGCTCGTCGGGACGGGCGGCCGGCCGCTGGACGCACCCGAGGTGAGGGCCTCCTTCACCCTGGTCGACCAGCAGATCGGCCCGCTGCCGGTCACCCTGGAGAAGTCCGCGCCGGGGCAGTGGAGCGCCGGGCAGGTCCGGATCCCGATGCCCGGCGACTGG